>JAFGIF010000147.1 GCA_016929755.1 Deltaproteobacteria bacterium
GGGGGTTTGATGATGATACTGCCTATGGATGAAAGAGGGATGTTTTTTTGCGTCAGCGCCAGTCGAAGCAGAAAATCCTGTACCTGGGCATATCCTGGCACGGCTACGGTTTTGCCTTTCAGGTCGTCAAGCGAGCTGATCCCGGAATCTTTTCGAACTACAATTGCCGAACCCTCGAGATTAACCTGGGCAATAATTTTTATGTCTGTTGCAAGATTGGCGGCAGCTACCACGGCCGGAGCTGCGCCAACATAGCCGACATCAAGATCGCCCCCGGCAAAAGCCGACATTTCTTCCGGGCCGGCTTTGAATATCCCGCCTACAATGACAGGGACTCCTTCCTCCTGGAAGTAGCCCTTTTCCAGGGCGATGAAGGCTGCCAGCTGGTGCAGGTCGCTCTGCAGATAGCCGAGCCGAACCGCTTTCTGGGCGCCGAATGAACATACGGGGCTTGTCGTCACAAGCAACATGATGGCTGTCAGAATATACAGTGATTTCTGCTGCATGCCTGCTCCTTTATATGACATAAAAACTCGGTCGTACGGTTGTCCAGAATTGTGGACAGGCCACGACTGTCGGGTTTTTGCCCACAATCTGCTGTGTGAGTTGCCAGGCTTCTTCAAAATCCCGTGCCGGAGTACACCCCATACTGCGTACAGCCCCGGGGCCGCCATCTCCTTCGATCTGGGGTGGCGCAAGAGGATTTTCCCTGCCGGGTACGCCGGCAAAGATTACCTTGCCGGCCCATTTCAGGATGTATTCGCTTTCATAAATAAGCCAGAACGGATGGATAGGTGCGTATGAATAGCAGTGCCGGTACTTGAAAATCAGGTCCTGGCGGTTAAGATATTCTTCTTCATATTCCTGCAGTTCATAGGCCGAAAGGCAGCGTTTGTAGAGATTGAATACCTCGCGGTACGAGGCATGGGCGTTATCATCGATATGGCCGGTGCAGCGAACCAGGCCGATCACGACTCCTCCCTCGCGCAGTAAAGGTTTGTTTCTCCAGATCCTGGGCGGAGCACACACAGCCGCCAGGCTGATCAAGGGGTTGCTGGTTTCGCCGTAGAGCCCGATTCGCGGAATACCGTAGATCAGCACATCGGCCTGCGGCACTTCAACCGTATAGAGTTTTTCCGCCAGCTGCCAGGTCGGTTCATTGATTTCAGGAGAATATCCGGCAAATATTCCGGCTAATCGGGTTGCGCTTCCCAGGACAGAATCAACGTAGAACACGCGTTTGCCGATGCTTTTTTCGATCCTTGCCATGACAGCCTGTTTGTGCGAGCGATAATACATACTGCGATGATCGCCGTGACAGGAGTCTCTATGGCCGACTACCGGTAATCCGTGGGTTGAAACCATGCTGCGTGAGCTGGGCATGCCGATGATAACGCCGGTACCGGTCATTCCGCCCCAGTTGGATGGCAGCACCGTGCCGCAGTAAATAAAGAGAGCGGCCTCTTTGAGCAGGCTGTTATACTCGACATAATCCCCCATCTCGCTTGTACCCATGAATGTGAGATTGTCCCGATCGTGGCAGTCGTGGTTGAGCAGCCGTGAGGCAGAGCCGTGAGGCCGGAATCTGCAGTAGATTTCATCGCCGAAGTATCTTCTGAACTGGGTATCTGACCACTTGCAGTGATTGCCGTTGCCGCTTAAGAGAAAAACCTGTTCATCGCGAATGCCTGCCGCGTTGAGAATGTCCATCAGGACAGGAATGATGATCTTGCGCGGTAGTGCAGGCCTGGTCAGATCGTCATGGGCTATCACGACTTTGCCGCTTCCCGCCTGGCGTGCCAACTCGGAAAGCGGGGGTGAGCCAATCGGGTTTTCCACGGCGTTTATCACCGCAGAGTGCGGATCTTCGATGAGCTCTATAGGAGGAACCTCGGGTACGATCGTGTTTTCAGGCACCTGGATCGGTATTTTCTTGTCCCAGTAATCTGCAATAATCTTTTTGGTTTTTGGCATAATCAATATCCTTTCATGTTATTGGAAAGGCCGTTTTGTGTGTTGCATCTCTTCAATCCATATCCTGAATAAAGCCGGGTCCACCGGTATTCACTGGTATTCTTCCGGGTCAACCTGGGCCGCATAACCCTTCAGTTCTTTCTGGCCGGCGATCAGGCGCGAGAGTTGTACGAAGTGTTCCGCGTTAAGGAAGATTTCGTGGAGATTGGACATCTGGTCAATGGTCCAGCCCTGCTGCAGGAGATATGAAAGGTATTGGAACGCGGTTTTGGCGCCGTCGCCAACATGGTGAAACCCGACATATCTCCTCGACTTGGGATCAACAATGGCCTTGTGCAGGCCGTTGCGGTTTTCGCCGTAGAAAAACAAATTGAGCGAATGCACCCGGCCGCATACCGGTAACCCCTGGTTTTCCAGGTTGGGGATATAGGTCAGGGGTTTGTGATCCTTGGCCCGCGGCCCCCATGGAACACGGATAACTACAACTTCGCCGTATTTTTCGCGCGCCTGAGCCTCGGTCAGCCCCACCATGGTGGCTTCCAGCGGCGGCAGATAGATGTGATCCGGCAGGGGAAGCGAGTCATCCCACCGGGTATTCTGACCCATGATATTCTTGGCGGTTATCATGCCGCGCTTTCTGGCTACCGCCATGAAATAGGGCGGCCCGGCCACATCGCCTACGGCATAGACACCGGGGACATTCGTACGGCAACTCTTGTCGATCACAATTTCATTGTTTTTGCCGATTTTTACCCCGAGCGGAATTGCCGGTTCGGAATTCGGTGTCAAACCGATGGAAAGCATGACAGCATCACAGGCAAATTCAGCGAGTTTGCCGTCGATTTCAGCAACAACTGCCTCCACCCGGCCGTTTCCCTTGATTTCCCTGACATCGACCCCTTCATGGATCTTGATTTTGCGGCGTTTGAAATCCCCATAGATATAGTTTCTGACATCCTGGTCCCAGTTCGGAAGACATTTGTATTTTTCCAGGACAGTTACATTGATGTTAAACGGTGCAAACATGGCGGCCTTGCCGATGCCGATTTTGCCGCCCCCGACAACAACCATTTTTTTCGGGTCAATGCGGACATCGGGATGATCCCGATAGGTCCACACGTTTTCCAGGTCGGTTCCCGCAATATCAGGGATTATGGGCCTGGATCCGGTGCAGATTACGAGATTTTTGCCCGTATAAATCCTGCCGTCAACCTCTACTGTGTTTTTGTCGAGTATCTTGCCTTCGCCCCAGGCTACTTCAATCTTAAGTTGCTGTTCCGACTGGTGGGTCATGGCGTCATGAAATGCAGGCTGGCCGACATTGCGATATACTTCAACCACCTTGGACATACTTATGTTGTCGAGGTCAATCTCAGGAAACCAGGCCAGCCCGGAATACATTCTCATAAGTTCAGCCATGGATGCCTGGTCGGAAACATAGTTCTCAAAGGCACAGCGGCAGACATGACATTCACCGCCGAGGCCGTGTTTTTCGACGATCAGCGGCCTTAAACCCCCTGCTTTAAGAAAGGCAGCCCCGAACCTGCCGGCTGCGCCGCCCCCAAACCAGATCGCATCATATTCATTGTTCGTGCCCATCCGTATGATCTCCTTTCTTTGTAAACGAAAATTAAAAATCACTGCATGATACGGTATGAGCAAAACCTGTACCATCTGTTAAAGCTGATAATATAAGACATATTATTAACAAGTTACATGTGTTAAAATTCTATAACTTGGCTGGCATGTCCTGATTTTCGGACACATTTGCATTGACAGAAAATATATTAAATGCGTAACGTTGCCATCAGATGTAAGAGTTTATGTTTTAAAATGTAATATGTTCGCCTGAGCCAAGCAGGTGTTTACTGAAAGAAAAGGAGCGGTTCATGAAAAGTGATGAGTTTGATTGCATTATTGATTCATTACCCGAAGGCATCATCAAGACGGATAAAGAAGGAGTGGTCGACTTCATGAATGAAGCTGCATGCGCACTCTTGGGGATTGAGAACGGCAAGGCACTTGGAGGAGCTTTCGATGATTTCATCAGCGTTATACCCCTGCATGATTTGCTTAAGGGCACTGTGTCATCCATAAATCAGAAACACTCAAATGATAATTTGTCTATATTGATAAATTGTGTTCCCCTGATTGCATCCAAGCAGATTTGCGGAGCAATGATTTTTTTGCGGGATATTACCAGAGAAGATGGTCTTCAGACTCAATTGGAGAACATACAAAACGCATCAACCATGATGGAGGCGATCCTGAACAAGTCGGATGTCGGTTTTATCTACTGTGATGCTTTTGGGAACATTCAGTTTATCAATCAGATCTATGAAACACTGCTGGGCATAAACAGCAAGGAGGCCCTGGGTAAACATATTACCCAATATTTCCCTGATTCAAAACTCCCCGAAGTTATCAGAACAGGTAAGGCCGAGTATGCTTCTCAATATGATTTCAGGGGCAGACAAACCCTGATCGTGCACAGGATCCCGGTTATGGAAAAGGGAAGAGTGGTAGGGATTATTGCGCAGTGTATCTTCAAGGACACCTCGGAAGTCAAGCTGTTGGCAGACAAGCTGGGCCTGCTCGAAACAAAGGTCAGGCACTATAAGAAAGAGTTAACCAGCTTGCTGGCTGCCAAATATTCATTTGAAGAAATTATTGGCGATTCGGAACCGATCAGGCGTGTAAAACAACTGGCTCAATCTTTTGCAGTGGCTGAAGCCCCGGTACTGATTACCGGAGACACCGGCACCGGCAAGGAATTGTTTGCGCATGCTATCCACATGGCCAGTAATCGCAAAGCAGGGCCGTTTGTTTGTCTCAATTGCGCTGCCATACCGGAAGAACTGCTTGAATCCGAGCTGTTCGGCTATATCGCGGGTGCCTTTACCGGGGCACACCACAAGGGCAAGATCGGTAAAATTGAACTGGCCGAGGGCGGCACGCTTTTTCTGGACGAAATCGGCGACCTGTCTATGAGTGCCCAGGCAAAATTGCTGCGGGTTCTCGAGGAAAAACGGGTGGAGAAAGTCGGCGATGTCTACCCCATAGCAGTCGACTTCCGCTTGATCGGCGCCACCAACAAGAAGCTCGATAAGCTTCTTGAAGAGGATAAATTCAGGACAGATCTCTTTTATCGGCTGAACACCATGCGTTTGAGCCTGCCGGAACTCAGACAACGAGGGGATGATATTGTGCTTCTGGTCAGACATTTTCTACGGCAGATGAACCGTCATACAGTCAAGCTTTCTGATTTTGCTCTCAATATCCTGAATGAGTTCAACTGGCCCGGCAATGTACGGGAGTTCAGAAGCGTGATTGAACGGGCCCTTTCACTTATTGGTGAGAGCGACATTATCGATGTGCAGCATCTGCCCGCATATATAGTTACAAAATCACAAAGAATTCAAAAAACTGCAGAATTTCCCTTCCTGTCTCTCAAATACAGTGTCGCCGAGCACGAGGCCAAGGCCATCCTCACCGCCCTCAGACTGAGTGGAGGCAATAAGGTGATGGCGGCTAAACTGCTGGGGATTTCACGTTCGATTCTGTATACCAAAATGGAGCGCTACGACATAACCATGTAATCCGATACCCGAAAATACTGTCCGAAAATCATGACATATAAGGTGTCCGGATTCCGGACAAACCAGGCCGACCCGGCAATCTATCAGATCTTAGTGCTTTAATATCATTTATTATATTTGTTTGGTATGTTTGTTGCTCGGCATGTATCACTTGCTGGCAGGATCTGCGGTTTCGGTTATGCAGGCCATGGTCAACTATGGTATATACAAGAGGTGATAAAGTTGAATGTATCCGGCCTCTTCATGGAATTGTAAAATTGCCTGCCGGTTTATTTGTGTTTGGAGGTGAAAAAAACCGGAAGTGGTTTTTTCATTACAGTATTTTTCTCTGAAGTATATCATCTTCAATTGCCTCAACATGAAATCAGACTGAACGAGAACCGTACGGGAATACTGCCTCAATGAGGCATGATGATTTGAAAAGTATCATACATGAAGGGGGGGTATATGAAGTATAGTTTAATCTCAACCGGGACAGAAAAAGACAAGGTAATCATCACCGCGGCAATTACCGGCGGTATCCATGGCAAGGAAACCAATCCTAATATCCCGATAACCCCGGAAGAACAGGCGCAGGCAGCCCTCGAGTGCTACAATGCCGGAGCGGCTGTTCTGCATCTGCACGTACGCGGAGCAGACGGCCAGAACACCCCTGATATCAAGGTATATAACAAGGCGGTCAGGCTGATCGGCGAGAAATGTCCGATTATCAGGCAGATCGGCAATGGGATCGGGGCCTGGATGAATCCTGACGGCAGCATCCAGGTGGCATCGCTTCAGCACAGGCTTAATCTGCTCAATATTCGTCCTCAGGCCGAAATGCATACTATTAATGCCGGAACTTTTGAGTTTCGCACACCCCTGGGTGGTTCAACCTTCAGCAATCCCATGGCATTTAACGAGGACTATATCACGGGTTGTAATGAGCAGGGGCTCGGACTTGAGATCGAAGTCTACGATTTGAGTCATATCGCCAACATAATGGAACTGGTCGAAAAGGGACTGCTCAAACCGCCGTTGCATTTCAGTATCGTGCTGGGTATCAAGGGCGGCGCACCGGCCAGTCCTCAGAACCTGGTTCACATGGTGGATCAGATCCCGGAAGATTCCACCTGGCAGGTGGTTACAGTCAGCAAGTATAATTTGCGCAGCACGCTTATTGCCATGGCCATGGGAGGCAACGTACGCACCGGAATGGAAGACACGGTTTCCTATCAGAGAGGTGAACCGGTCAAGAGCAATGCCCAACTGGTTGAGCGGATGGTCCGGATCGCGCGTGAGATGGGCAGGGAACCGGCCACGGTGGAGGAAGCCGGACGGATATTGGGCCTGAACCCATAACAGGTTTCGACGCATATCCGGCAGCATATAGTGATTTTATTGATGTAAGTTCAAGCGCAGCAGTAAGCGTGCTCTTGAGCAGTGAAATACAAGATACAAGGAGGTCGATACTATGCCCGTCGAGATGCTCTCTCAGGAAAGAAAGCTCAAAAAAGGTGTAGGTTTTTTTGGTTTGCTGGCCATGTGTGTGGGGCTCAATGTCGGGGGTTCGCTGTTCGCGCTGACCAGCCCTGCCGCAGGACTTGCCGGGCCATGCCTGCCTCTGGCAATGTTTATCTCGTCAATTCCGATACTGCTCTTTATCGTACCCTTGTGTATGCTATCTTCAGGCTGGCCCACAGCCGGAGCGAGTTACCGCTATACCCAGCTGGTCAGCCCGACCCTGGCTTTGGTAGCCGGCCTGGCCCTGCTGTTCTCCATGGTGGTCGGCGGCCAGCCGTTGTTTGCCCTGGTTTTCGGGTTGTTTCTCAAAGGAATTGTGCCGGTAAATCCGATCTTGAGCGGGGTGTGTGTGCTGACGTTTTTCTACGTGATTAACCTTTTGGGTATACGCATAGCGGTCCTGGTGCAAAACATCATGTTCTGGCTTTTGCTGAGTGCCTTGATTCTTTATGTGATTCTCGGGGCTGGGCATATCGACACGGCAAATTTTTCAAATCCCTTTCCGAATGGGATCGCTGGAGTGCTGGCTGCCGCGGGACTGCTGTTTACCTTCTGTGCCGGTGGGTTGTATGTTATTGATCTCGGGGCCGAGGTCATTCAGGCCGAGCGCAATTTCCCCAAAGCTCTGCTGATTGGCATCGGAATCGTTCTGCTGCTCTATATCGCGATTCACATTGTGACGGTCGGAATTGTTTTGTGGTCGGATCTTGGCAAACAGACTCTGGTACATGTCGCCATGAAGTTTATGGGCAAGCCTGCTCTGGCCTATTTTGTGATCGCGGGCGGGCTGGTGGCAACGACAACTACCATCAATGTGATCTTTTCAATCGCTTCCAGGGATCTGATGGTAATTGCCGAGGAAGGTGTTCTTCCGGCCTTTATCGGGAGGGTCAATAAACGCTTCGGTACACCTCACTGGGCATTGACATTTTTGTATATCGGGTTTGTGCTGGCCCTGATTTTTATTCCTTCCCTGTTGTTTTTTGGCTCAATCATGAACCTCGGGCTGATTTTTTCCATCAGCTGCATCACCCTGGCTGCCGCCGTTGTTGTCAAACATTACCCCAAGATTTATGAGAATTCCTATATCCGCGTGTCACCGCACATGATACGCTATGCCTGCTTTATTGCCATTACTTTGAACGTTCTCATATTCATCTATCTTGGCGCCACCATGCGGAAAGCGGCCCTGGTCTTTTTGCTGGTCTGCGGCGTCAGCTGGCTTTACACCCGTAGTGTGAAGCCGGTTCTGGCCGGCATACAGGAGAATAATAAAATCAGATTCAAATAGATAATTTTCATGCTTTCGTGCCGATCGGTTTGCTGTTATCCAATCCTGCTGGTCTGTGCGGATGTTTCGCAGAGAAATGATTTGCGCCGAAAACTTTTTTTTGGTCAATTCGGTATAATGTGACGTTTCGATAATTCAGTTCAATCGGTTACTTTGCTTCTATCAGTGATTTTTCGGTCAGCTCCATGAAATTGTTAAACAGCTTTTCGGCGTTTGTGTTGTAGATTTCACCCAGGAACTGTTCTCTCGTGGCGATCATTTCCATGACACCCGAGAGCTGGCCCCACAGGATGAGCAGCAACTGCAGAGGGCTCAGCTTTGTTTTGATGGTGCCGTCTTCGATTGCTGCTTCAATGGCCCTGATAGTCAGGTCGGCATTGTCATCTCCGATTTTCTGGCATTCGACTTTGAAGATGCCGTCTTTTTCAGGGTCCATGGGGCGGTGGTAATAGCGGTTCTTGTAATCAAAGGCGATCATGAAGTTAAAAGAAACAGGATCCTCACAGAAAAATCTGAAATACGTCCTGGCGATTGCCCTGATTTTTTCGAGGCCGAGCTCGTTGCTCTCATAGGCCTCATGCAGCATTGTATTCAGCGTTCTGAGGCCTCTGAGCACAATGGATGCAAACAAGTCATCTTTATCCTTGAAATAGATATAGAGGGTTCGTTTGCAATAGCCGGCTTCCGCCGCGACCCTGTCCATGGTGGTATCGTCATAACCCCGGCTTGAAAAGAGATTCTCTGCAATATCAATGATGCGGTTCTGGCGTTGCAGTTTCTCCCAGTCTTTTCTCTTCTGTATTTTCATGGTTTCTTGCTTTCATATTTTAGTAGCTATAACTATGTAAATGTTGTCCATCATCCGACATTTATGAATTATTGAGTTTTTCCTTTAGTGATTCTTCAGATTGATTTATCCTTTACCAGAGGTCGTCCTTTCGTTCAATGAAAAGAGCTTGGGTCTTACAATGTTAGCATCTCTTTTTTTTTGTTTTTAAACATCATTATCGACCTTGAGAAAGTCAGGACTCAGACATTCCGGGTTAGGCCAGGTATAGAAGCCTTTGCCGGTCTTCATTCCCAGGTCGCCCCTGTCCACCATGTCTTTTAAGGCCTGCGGGGGCTTGAGATAGGGATCCCCGCTTTCCTCGTAGTACAGGTTCTGCACACTGTAGACAACGTCCAGCCCGATATAATCCATAATGCCGAAAGGCCCCAGAAGCATCCCGGTAAACAATCTCCAGGCCCGATCGATATCTTTGAAATCGGCATAGTCTTCAGCCCAGGCCTTGAGGGCATCGCGCCTGGCCGCATGCCACACCCGGTTGAAGACAAAACCGATGCATTCCTTTTTGGCCACCAGCGGCATGCACTTGATGCTTTTGATCCAGGAGACAGTCTTGTCAAGGGTTTTCTGGCTGGTCCGGTTGCCGCGAACGATATCCACAAAGTACAGATCGGCTATCGGGGAGTAGAAATGGGTGTTGATAACCTTGTCTTTGCGCGCGACTGCATCTTCGATGCGGGATACCGGAAGAGATGAACTGTTTGTGGCGATAAGTGCATTCTCTTTGGCGATCCGGTCAATCTGGCTGAATACCGCTTTTTTCACCTCCAGGTTCTCGGTAACCGCTTCGACGATAAAGTCGACACCATCAAGGGCATCTTCGAGGGAGTTGTGGAAGGTGATTCTCTTGGTGGTTTCCTTAGGATCACCACTGACCCCGTCACGCTGAAAATAGTTATCGGTGAAAAAGGCAATTGTGTTTGGCGATGATTCCAGTGCCTGGGGAACAGAATCGTAAATTTTAACCCGGTAGCCGAAAATGGCGGCACGCGAAGCTATCTGGGATCCCATGAAGCCAGCCCCGATAATCCCAACAGTTTGTATTGTATCAGTCATGATCCCCTCCTTGTAGAACAGATTTTTTATTGAATTGGTAATGATATTTCACCTCAGGGGTAAAAAAACATTGCCGCTTGTTTCTCGAATTGGTAAAAAGATAATCAATCCGGATAGTCCAGTTCATTATCAAATACCATGCCTTCTGCAATATCAGGGCAGGAGAAACAACAGATCAGCCGCATGGGTTTATCCCCCGGATTGCGGGTCAGGTGCTTAACCCCTTTGGGCAGCAGCACAACATCGCCGGGCTTAAGGTGGTGGATTTCGTCATCGATCAGGATATCACCTTGTCCTGATTCAACCAGGATTACCTCTTCACAGTTGTTGTGAAAATGACCCGGCTTGGAGACAGCACCGGGCAGCACATCAATGACCTGCAGGCTGATTTCCCCGGAACCAAGGATGTTGCCGTTCACCATGTTTCTGATATGCCTGCCGACCACGGTTTCGGCCGGGACATCATTGATATTATGTTTATATTTCATAGCGGACCTCCTGCTGGTTGCGTTTCAGCTCACCCTGGGAATAAAGAACGGCGGCAGGTTCATAAAAGTGATCGAGCTGTCCTGGCCGAGTTCTTTGCGTGCCTGCTCGATAGCTTTTTCCACTGTGTCGAATGGCTCCCACTCGAGTTTCTCGGCCACGGTAGTATCTGTGCAGCCGCCGACAAAAACCTTGGAGAGGTAGCGTTTGGGAAAAATGGTGGTACAGTAGGCCTGCACACAGTGAACCCCGTGAAATCCATAGCCATGGCGATATTTATGGATAAATTCCGGTCGGTTGGCATATTCATCGGCAAAGATATCGTAGAGCTCATAGGCATCTCTGGAACGTTTGAAACCCTCATTCCAGAACTCGACATAGGCCGGGTGATGAATAGGATCGCACTGGTCGATACAGGGATTGGACAAAACCATGATACCGCCCTCGCGCACCAGGGGTTTATTCATATAGATCGAAAACATGTATCCCAGCCCCATTCTGGCAAGCAGTAACGGGTTGATGTTTGTACCAATGGAATATGGCATGAAATCCGGCAGGCCGAAGACCAGGATGTCACTCTGGCCTTTGACATCCAGAACTTTATTGGCCTCGAGATAAGCAAGTGTTTTTTCGTGAACCTTTTCCACATCACCGGCGGCCACATAGCACATTTTGGGAGGCAGCTGGCTGTTGACAGCGGTTTCAACCTGGAAGATTTTTTTGCCCAGGCCCTGCATATACGCAGCGAAGTGGCGCCCCATCTCCCGGATGCGTCCATGCAGGATGTTTCTGCGGGGTTCCATGCAGGAATTTAGGCCTTCATCGATGTAGATTTCATTATTGTGGATGTGGCGGATGACATTGTAGGTTCCCAGCCCGATCATGGTTGATTTCCAGCCGCCGTTGAAGGGAACCCAGTTGACGTTTACATAGATCGACAGGTCAGACTCGACCAGCCGGCGGTTCACCTCCACGTCGTATCCGTTTTCACTAAGTCCGAGGTGGATCAGATTGTCCTTGTCCTCTGCGTCGTGGCATATGATCTGGCTGATGCTGAATTCACTCATGATCCTGGGCCCTAATATCGTGGCAATCTCGCTGCGTTTCCATTGGCGATGCAGTCCATTGGCGCATACCAGGGTGATGTCCTTTTTCCTGACTCCGGCGGCATAGAGTTCGTCAACAATGATTTCAATGACGATCTGGCGATTGTCGGTTTCACCCGGGGCCATGGGGGGGACCGGGACTGCCAGATCATCAAAGGCGATCAATACTTTTGACCCGTCCTTAACCAATTCTTTGAGGGGTGTATGATCGATCGGATGGCGGATGGCTTCCAGGGTTTCCTGGCGAGGGTTTTCCAAAACATCGTCGTGGGGAGGGGCGGATAGTATCCGGGTGTCATCGGGAAAATCGACTTCGATAAAATTATTGCCGCAGAAGATGGTTTGGGTTTTAGCCATCATTACTCCTTTCATTAAGATATGAAAAGTAATTTGATCAAGTGTTATTATTACACCATGGTGAATTTTAATTAGTCATATTGAAAGAGTCAAGTCGAAATACCTGCATCAATCAATGTTGTATGACTGAATACCTGATCCGGTTGTATGCCATCAGTTCTATTTTATACATTTTCCCGAGATCGTGCCTGGCTTTGAGAACTGATTGTATTGTGAATAGTATGGGGGCATGCTTTTTCAATTGTTGATGCCGTCAAGCAAACATAACTTGACATTTACAAATAAAAAACTTAATTTTTTAAACAGTTAAGTCTTTCCAAAAGGAGATATTCCATGAGCGATGATTTGAAACAAAAAGTCCTGAACGTCATGAAAACATCCAGTGAAAAGGGTAAGAAAAAGGTGTTCATCAAAAGCCTGGTGAACCTGTTGCCGGATGAAGATAAACGGGAAATCAAGAAGGCAGTCAAAGATATGGAAAACGAAGGTACTCTCAAGTACTGGTCGAGCGGAAGCAC
>JAFGIF010000148.1 GCA_016929755.1 Deltaproteobacteria bacterium
AGGGGCCTTGGTATCTGGTTGTTGTCCAAAGAATGCAGCGCGGATACAGATCCGTTTTCCGAAGAGAGCGCTCTTATTTTTTGTACCGGTCCATTTACTGGAGGTGGTGCTTTTTCGGCATTTTATAATGTAACGGCAAATTCACCATTGACCGGTACGGCCGGAAGCGGCCATGCAGGTGGAATGTGGGGGCCATATCTGAAAAAGGCCGGATATGATGCCATAATAATTAAGGGCAAAGCTGAAGGACACAGATATCTTTATATTGAAGACGGAAAAACTCAGGTGCTCGATGCGGCAGAACTCTGGGGTAAGAACGTTAAAGAGACAGACCAAATCCTGAAAGAACGTCATGGAAAGGTTTCAGTTGCCTCAATAGGTATCGGAGGAGAGAAACTTGTCAGATATGCGTCAATCATGAACGACAAATATCGTGCTGTTGGCAGAGGCGGTCTTGGCGCTGTCATGGGATCAAAGAACCTGAAGGCCATTGTCGTGGGCGGCGTACAAAAGATGCAGTATTTCGACCGAAAGAATTATCTTGAAATTGTGAATGCATGTGCCAAAAAGGCTTTGCGTGATGGGAAGCGCTTTGCATCATATGGCACGACACAGTCATTGAAGGTGATCAACGACCATGGTGCTTTGCCGACATATAATTTTCGGGCCGGCCATTTTGATAAAATAGACGAGATAACCGGCGAGACCATGAAGTCCCGCTACTGGGTAAAAGATTCAGGATGTTATCATTGCCCGTTGAAATGCGCGAATATCCACTGTGTGCCGGAGGGTCCTTTTGCGATTGAAAGAACTGAGGGGCCTGAATTCGAGAGCCTCATGTCTTTTGGATCGAACTGTGGAAATACGAATCTCCCAAGCATCATTCTGGCTAACGATATGTGCAATGATTATGGCATCGACACGATAGAAACCGGCCAGATTATAGCGATGCTGTTTGATCTTTATGAACATGGGGCCTTAAAAGAAGATTTTGCACCCGGGCTTGATTTTTCCTGGGGTAATCCAGACACCATAATCAAACTCGTAGAGTTGATTGGAAAAAGGCAGGGTTGCGGGGATATACTGGCGGAAGGATCGGTTCCAGCAGCACGGCATTTCGGGAAAAAATACGAAAAATTTGCCATCCACGCAAAGGGACAAGTTTTTCCAGGTTATGAGGTCCGCCGTGTTCACGGTACAGCAATGTCTTTTGCAACCAGCAACCGCGGAGCATGTCATGTGCGGGCAAGTATGTATTTACATGAAATATTTATGGAGACCATTGATCCCTACGGCTGGAGCGATGAAAAGATCAAGCTGCAGATTAGTCAAGAACACTACCTGTCTGTTGCCGATTCACTTTCCATGTGTAAGCTCGGTATGAGAAATGGTGGGGTTACTGCAGCAGTGATGGCGGAAATGTTGAGCCGCCTCACAGGTCTTGAGTTTACCGAAGAGAGTCTGCTTGAGATTGGAGAGAGAATCTATAACTTGGAGCGACTGTACAGCTTCCCCAAGGATCTCCCGGAGGGTGAAAAGTTCGACAATCTTCCGGATCGTTTATTTGAAGAAGACCTCCATGATGGATGGGAGAAAAACGAAAGATTATCCCGGGAGGAATTCGAAAAAGCGTTGAATCGATACTATGAGCTCAGGCAATGGGATCAGCGCGGCAAGCCGATGAGTTCCAAGCTTGTAGAGTTGGGTATCCAAGAAGATTCTGGTCAGCCGGACAATCTTTCCGGTTAAATATAAGGCAGTACACAGGTGGTGCTATGACTATTTCAGAATCATTGTTAAAAGTCGATAATATCCATTTGACATTTGGCGGTCTCAAGGCCATTGACGGAGTAAGCCTCGAGGTCCGCAATGATGAACTGGTCTCCCTGATCGGGCCGAATGGAGCCGGAAAAACCAGTACTATTAACTGTATTTGCAAATTCTATGATATTGATTCCGGACAAATATTTTTTCATGGCGAGAATATTACCCGCCTGAAACCGCATCAGGTTGCCCGACGCAGAATTTCAAGAAGTTTTCAAAACCTTGATCTCTTCAAGGGCATGACAGTCTTGGAAAATGTAAAGCTTGGGGCCCATATAAATGTACGATCAGGAATTCTGGCTGATCTTCTGTATTACGGAAAATCACGCAAAGAAGAAAAAGAGCTTGAGGAATATATTGTTGAAGAAATCTTCAGTTTATTTGGTCTAGCTAAGTACCGTAACAAGCATGTCGGCTCCCTGCCCTATGGTTTACAGAAAAAGATAGACATTGCCCGCGCCTTGGCTGCCAGGCCAATGCTGTTAATACTCGATGAGCCAGTTGCCGGCATGAACAGCGATGAAACAAAGGAGATCACCGAAGATATTCAAAAAATTCGCGAGGCCAATATAAGCATTCTCCTGATCGAACATGACATGGACCTGGTGATGAATATTTCCGACAGGATTTATGTAATCAATTTCGGCGAGAATATCGCTGACGGTACATCTCAAGAGGTTACGGCAAATCCTGATGTTATTGAAATTTATCTTGGGAAAAGTTTCGAAAATTAAGAGAGGCAACCTATGTTTATACAAGCGTTAATTGCCGGAATTGCTGTAGGGAGTGTGTATGCACTCATAGCCTTGGGTATGGTCTTAATCTACAAGGCCAGCAGTGTCATTAATTTTTCTCAGGGTGCACTGGTAATGATAGGGGCTTACATAACGTATGCCGTGGTGACAGGAATACCGGCCCCATTGTGGATTACCATTCCTATCGCCATTGGTTTGTCAGCCTTACTCGGAGTGGTAATCGAACGACTTATCTTTCGTTACATGACCGGAGTTGATCTGATTGCCGTTATTATGGTGACATTGGGGATCAGTTTTCTGCTTGAGGGTAGCACGACGGCCATTTGGGGAACACTGAATTATTCATTTCCCAAGATCCTGCCGGAAATGTCCTTTTCCTTAGGCGGCATACATATCTCTGAAGTGTACATTTGGAGCTTTATTTTTTCAATGGTGATCCTGATCATGTTTACTCTGTTTTTTAAATATTCCAAAATCGGGCTGCGCATGAGGGCCGTGGCGGATAATCAGAAGGCTTCGATTTCGCTGGGCATCCATCCTGGTAAAATGATTTCGCTTTCATGGGCAATCTCCTGTGTTGTGGCTACCATTGGAGGTGTGATGCTGGCAAATATCAAGCTCCTGAATCTGGGTTTGAGTGGTATCGGTATACTTGTTTTTCCAGTTGTTATACTTGGAGGCCTTGACAGCATTATCGGAGCTGTTCTGGGCGGATTCATCATTGGAATACTGGGAAGTCTCAGTGCGGTCTATGCCGGAGGCCTGATGGGTGGCGCAGTGGATCAGGTGGTTTCTTTCGTTATTTTGCTGATCATCCTGCTGGTGAAGCCGTACGGTCTTTTCGGAACAAAAGAGACGCTGAGATTGTAGGGGAATGGCCATGCACAAAAACAAAACAGTGATCGGCCTCGGCATTGCAGTTATCTTTTATTTGCTGGGTCCTTTTGTTCTTTCCGACTATATGCTGTATTTGGTAAATCTTGCGGCAATTGCCACTATCGGAGCAGTCGGATTAAATATCCTGACAGGTTATACCGGTTTGATCGCAATGGCTAATGGTGCTTTCATCGGGGTCGGCGCATATACAGCCGCCGTATTATACACCAAACTCGGCGTGCCATTTTTACTTACCATACCGATAGCCGGTCTTATGACTGCTGTAATAGGAATGATTTTTGGTATTCCAGCCCTCAGGCTGCGTGGATTTTATCTGGCCATGTCCACCCTGGCGGCGCAGATCCTGTTGATGTTTATCTTTAATAATTGGACAAGTGTTACCAATGGTGAAAGAGGGATATTCCTTGCACCGCCGAACCTTTTCGGGTTTTCTCTGGTGGGAGATAAAGGATTCTTCTTCTTGACGGTAGGTATTGCAACTCTGGGAATGTTGTTTTCCTACAATTTATTTAAGACTGATACCGGCCGGGCCTTTATTGCCATCAGAGACCGGGATATTGCCGCTAATATTATCGGGGTCGATATCTTTAAGTACAAATTGATCTCATTTGCCATCAGTTCGTTTTATGCCGGGGTGGCAGGGGCACTATTCGGTTTCTACATGACCTACGTCAGTCCAGAGGGATTCGGTCTTAATGTATCCATTGATTATATTGCCATGATCATTGTCGGTGGATTGGGTAATCTCTGGGGTGGACTTCTTGGAGCAATCTTTGTGGTTATTCTTCCTGAATTTGTTGATAAAGGTATTGAAATTGTTGGTCAATTTATCCCTATGGAATATACCTTTGCCGCCTTCAGACAACTGGTGTTCGGCTTAATGATTATAGTTTTCCTGGTTTGGGAGCCCAAAGGCTTAGCCGAGATTTTCAGGAGACTGTTTTGCTGGCTGAAAGCCAAGATATTTTCACCAAAATCTGAAATGGAACCGCAGGTATAGAAATTGCGGTTTAAGATAGAGCAGAAAAAAACAACAAAAGAAAGGGGCGCAGGATGATTAAGAGAATTTCGGTAGCAGTAATGTTTGTTGCTTTGTCAATTTTCGTTTTTTCAGGATTGGGCCTGGCAAAGGCGAAAGAGGAAATTCCGATTGGAATTATCGGGGTTTTCACCGGGATGGATACCGATGTGAACGGGATGTCGTATGGTACCAGAGATTATTTTGAGTGGTACAATGATAAATTCGGCGGCATCAAGGGATATCCGATTAAATGCATCATGCTTGATGGTAAAAATTCCATTCCGGATGAGGTGAAGAATTTCAAAAGACTTGTTAGTGTTGAAAAGGCCGTTGTGATTAACGGGTGGGGAACCGGTGGTACCAAGGCACTCAAAGATCAGGTAAACAAGGTTGTGAAGATACCTTATTTGTCTGAAAGTTTGGCGATCGAAGTAATAGATCCTGTTAACTGTCCATATAATTTTGTTCTGGGACCTTCATATGAAGGGCAGATAGAGATCGGAATGGTGTGGGCCAAAATGCAGGGCGCCAAAACATACGCCATATTGCACAATGATATCGAATATGGCAGAGGAACCACCAAAAACGTGATAAAGGCCGGTCTTGCTGAAAAATTAGGAATAGAAATCCTGGGTACTGTGGAATATCCCTGGCACCTGACCGATTGTACGGCCCAGCTTCTGCGGATCAAAGAAATGAATCCGGACTATGTGTACATTCAGGACTCAGCCACGAACTGTACAACGATCTTGCGTGATGCGGCAAAGGTGGGCTTTCCGGCATCGAAACTTATTGCAGATTGCTGGAACTTCAACCCTATAATTCCTGAAACACTGGGCAAAGATGCCGAAGGGTTTCATCCGATAATGCTTTTTCCAGACTATGGTTCGGATATTCCCCTTATGAAAGAGATTCTCGAGTATGCGGCAACACACAAAATTGAAAAGAAAGACCAGAATTATGTACGCGGCTGGACCGAGGGTAAGCTCATTGTTGAGTCAATTAAACGGGTTATAGAAAAATCAAACGGCAAACTTCCGGAGACTGCAAAGTTCCGTACCATGATCAGGGACGAGATGGAGGCCCTGGAAAACTTTGATGTCGGCGGATCAGTTCCTCCGGTAACCTACGCAGATCATCAGGGAACCAGTTCTGCAATGATTGGCGAAGTGCGCGATGGTAAATTCGTGTCTATCTCAGACTGGATTGATATCCGCAAGGTTCGGGAAGAGTTGAATAAGAAATAGAACCAATTAATTAATATTGTGTGACAAAAGAGCAGGAGGAGTAAAAATATACTCACTCCTGCTCTATAAAATACAAAGGATTAAAGCGATGATATTGGATGTAAAAGACATAGAAGTCTATTACAATAATGTTATTCTGGCCATCGAGGATATCAATATAAGCATTGAACAAGGGCAGATTGTATCTCTGCTGGGGGCTAACGGTGCCGGAAAGTCGACCTGTCTAAAGGCAATATCGGGTTTATTGGAAGTTGAAAAAGGCAGGGTTACCCGCGGTGAAATTTATTTTGAAGGTAAGAGGGTGGATCAACTTGGTGCGATTGAGCGGGTAAAATCGGGTATCTGCCTGGTAGCAGAGGGGAGGCAATTGCTCAAGACCTTAACTGTCGAAGAAAATTTGAAGGTTGGCTCCCTGATTCGGAAAGATTCCGCAAGTGTAATTAAAGATGATTTGGAAAGAATGTACACATATTTTCCGATTCTAAAACAAAGAGCCAAGCAGGTTTCTGAAACATTGAGTGGTGGTGAACAGCAGATGCTGGTGATAGCCAGAACTATTATGATGAGACCAAAGCTTTTACTGCTTGACGAGCCATCACTGGGTCTGGCACCATTGATTGCAGCGGCCGTAATAAGTGAAATACACCGCATTAACCAGGAATTGGGCACAACCATTCTGCTTGTGGAACAAAATGCAGCATTAGCTCTGCCTATATCCAATAAAGCCTATATAATTACAAATGGGCGCGTGGCTTTATGTTCAACTCCGGAAGAGATGAAAAAAATAGATCTGCGTGATTATTATCTGGGCAGAAAACGAGCAGCTATATAGTAGTATGTATATGATAATAGATACTGGATTCTGATATGCATATAATTTTTATATGTAATTTTTTACCGGTGAATATTAAGTTCTTTTTTTCAGCTTTGCATTTAACGTCAGAAGCATTCAGGCTGACCAATACAATCAACTGTTGAGTATTATGAAACATTTTTCTAGTTGGAATCATAAAAAAAATACAGTAAGTAATAAACTGGAAATGTCGACCGGGTATAATGGCAGTGTATATTATTTAATAGTTACAATGCATATTGATTAAAACGAATAGCTTGCAGGTATGTCGAAAACATTAAGGTATTTAAGATAAATAAGGGCATGACCAATTAAAGGAGAAAGACATGCTTTCTGGTACGATCAAGCAGCTCAATTTTAAACCCAGCGTTTTAGGAGAACAGGTTTCTACTATTCTTACAAAGGCCATTTTGGATGATACCCTCAAAGGTGGTCAGCAACTGGTGGAAGCGGAGCTGCAAAAGCAATTCGGTATCAGCCGATCGCCACTTAGAGAGGCATTTCGAGATTTAGAGAAGAAGGGCTTAGTCGTCATTATACCCAGAAGAGGGACATTTGTAAAAAAAGTAATTCGTCAAGATATTCAAGAGATATTTCCGGTTCGCGCTGTCTTAGAGGGTCTGGCTGCTAAAGAAGCCTATAACAAGATGAGTGATAAAGAATTAAAACGCATGGGTGAAACACTTCAAAAAATGCAAAAAGCTGTCAAACGCAATGACACCAAAACGTATTGGGAGAATCATCTGATTTTCCACGATATCTTCATCGGGGCCTCTGGAAATGTAACCCTTATAGATCTTCTTGAGATATTGCGTATGAACAGTCATCGCTACCGTTTTTCACATCAGTTCTATTTGGAGGATTTTGAAAAGAGCATGGCTGATCATAAAAAAATATATGATTTTTTCGCTAGTTCAGATTCCGATCCGGATGAGATCGCCAAGTTTGTCCAAGAACATATAGAAAGTGCATTAGCTCCATTCCTGCAGTATCTTGAGCAAAGCGAAAAGGGGTAACAAGCTGCGAGTGTTGTTCGGATTGAGTACGATAGAGTTATAATACATAATATATCGGACTTCTCCTGTCGCGTATAAAGTTTCTTATATTGGCGGGTTTGATCAGTATATGTTATGGTATCTTTCATGTTCGGGTCGATCGGTGACCTTATTATCCCTCCCAGGTGCCTCGTGTGCGGATCACCACAAGACCTGCGCTATGGTCTATGTGGCAAATGTCTTTCCCTGATTCGGTCAATCCCAAAGCCGTTATGTGATTTGTGCGGATCGCCAATCGGGTCACCCGGAATATGCCTGACATGCCAGACGCATAACCCCCCATTTAACAGAATCATCAGCTCGGTAGAATATAACGGTCTGATCAAGGAAATCATCCATGCCTATAAATATAGAAAAGCTACTGTTTTCAAGAAGTTTCTTGCCTCGCTTGTCCTTGACAGTATTTATGAAGAGCAGGTATCCTTCGACATATTAACCTTTGTGCCATTGCATTGGACCAGAATGATCCAGCGGGGGTATAATCAATCGGCACTGATTACAAAAGAGATGGCACAACGGATGAGAGTCCAGATAAGGTATGATGTGATCAAGAAGAATATGAACACCAGGGCACAGGTCGGCTTGAACCGAAAAGACAGGCGCCGTAATGTGCGGGGATCATTTACTGCATCAAACGTGCATAACAAATCAGTCCTTGTTGTTGATGATGTGGTAACCACAGGAGAGACTGCTTCCGAGATAGCACAAACCCTGAAAAATGCAGGTGCCAAATATGTTGTATTTGCAAGCGTTGCCAGGGCTGTATCATGAAACGAGGCAGAATCCACATGAAAAAGAAACCTCAATACCTTGAGGAAATAACCTATACCATCGACAGTAGCCACTGGATTCAAGAGAATAATTTATTCTCCTC
>JAFGIF010000002.1 GCA_016929755.1 Deltaproteobacteria bacterium
GTACAATTTCTACAAGGTTGAAAAAGACGGTTTTATAGCTCGGGTAATTCTAAACAGGCCTGAAAAGCGAAACGCAATGGGCCCGGACGCCTGGAAAGAGATTATTCCGATCTTTGATGATTTACACAAAGATGACTCGATCCGGGCGATTATCATTTCAGCCGAAGGTCCGATGTTTACTGCGGGGATCGACCTGGTCGGCATGGCCGCAGAGATGGGGCCGATTGCAGCCGGTGACCGCAGTGCCGGTGCAACCCGCAAGGTTTACGATATCGTCTTTCCATTGCAGGATTCTATCACCTGCGTTGAGAAATGCTGCAAGCCGGTCATCTGCTGTATTCACGGCAAATGCATTGGTGCCGGCCTGGACCTGGCCTCGGCCTGCGATATCCGCCTGGTAACCCAGGATGCCAGTATTTCTCTCAAAGAGGTAGCAGTCGGTTTTGTAGCCGATGTGGGCAGCCTGCAGCGTGTATCTCTTATAGTAGGCCAGGGAATCGCCCGCGAGATGGCCTATACCGCCAAGTTTATCGATGCCCGGCGCGCCAAAGAAGTCTGCCTGGTCAACGAGATTTACCCGGACAAGGAAAGCATGCTGAAGGCCGCCGAGGAAATGGCTGCCCAAATCGCCGCCAATTCTCCGCTGGCAGTCCAGGCTTCCAAAGAAGTGCTGAATTACTGCCGGGGAAAGAGTATCTCTGACGGCCTTGAATACGTTGCGGCCCGCAGCGCCATGATCGTACCGTCCAACGACCTCATGGAAGCCATCAGTGCTTTTATGGGAAAGCGCAAACCCATTTTCCCCGGCAATTAAAGGAGCTTAAAGATGAAGACACGCATTACTGAAATGCTTAAAATTGAATACCCGATTCTCATGTCGGGCATGAGCTGGATCAGTGTCCCTGAGATGGTTGCCGCTGTATCCAATGCCGGAGGCCTGGGGATTCTGGCTACTGGGCCGCTCAATGCCGAGGGTACCCGCCAGGCCATTAAAAAAATCCGCAGCCTGACCGACAGACCCTTCGGGGCCAATGCCACCCTGCTCTTCCCCGGCGGTTCCGAAAACGCCAAGGTGCTGCTTGAGGAAAAGGTTCCGGTTATCAATTTCTCCCTGGGCCGGGGAGACTGGATCTGCAAGGCAGCCCATGAGTACGGCGGCAAGGTGCTGGCTACTGTGACCAGGGGCAGGCACGCGCTCAGTGCCCAGAAGCAGGGAGCGGACGCCGTTATATCGACCGGTTATGAAGCCGCCGCCCATGGTGAAGAAGTGGCCAATCTGCTGTTGATTCCATCATTGGCAGACTCTCTGGATATCCCGGTGATCGGTGCCGGAGGATTTGCCGACGGCAGAGGTCTGGCAGCGGCCCTGTCCCTGGGGGCAGAGGGCATTTCAATGGGTACGCGTTTTATGGCTACCAAAGAAAGCCCGCTGCATGAAAACTACAAGAGGCTCGCGCTTGAAAAGGATGTCAACGACACGCTCTTTTCCAAGCGGCTAGATGGTATATGGTGCCGGGCACTTGACACTCCGGGAGCCCGCAAGCAGATCAAGGCCGGTCTGAATTTCAAACAACTCCTCAAGGCCCTGCCCAATTCTCGTTTGATTGCTAAACAGCTTGGAATGCCTTACTTGAAAATGTTTTTCGGGGTACTGCTGTCAGGGTGGGAAACATCCAGCCAGTTGGCCTACATGGCCAATGCATTTGATTCCATCATTAAAGCCACTACCGACGGCGACAGCGAAGAAGGCTGGCTCACTGTCGGTCAATCAACCGGCCTGGTGCACGACTTACCAAGTGTGGCCGAGGTAATCGAGCGTATTGTCAAAGAGGCCGGGGAGATCGCAGAAAGCGTCAAGCAGAAAGTAAAATCGTAAAAATTATGCTTCCGATTTCATTGCATAGACAATGATTTTGTAATAATCAGCCGGAAGGGTCATCTGCTGATGTCCCCTTGCGGCCTAAATTTCTTTGAGGAGTACACGAATGGCGATTATTGAATGGGAAAAAGACGAGACTGTTGCGATTATGACCTTGAATAACGGCGAAAACAGGCACAACCCGGAATTCATCAAGGCTATCCTGAACGCCTTTGATGAAATTGAGCAGGTTGAAGCGACAACAGCGCTAATCATTGCTTCGAGCAGCGAAAAATACTGGTCACTGGGAATTGACCTTGAATGGATCACCGGGGCTTTCAATAATCAGGATTTTGAATCGATCAAGGAATTCATGTACGGGCTGAACAAAATGTTCACCAGAGCCCTTCTCTTCCCCCTGCCGGTCATTGCCGCTATTAACGGGCACACCTTCGGAGACGGCTCCATGCTTGCCTGCGCCTGCGATTTCCGGTTCATGAAGACAGGCCGCGGATACTTCTGTTTTCCCGAGGTGGATATCAGCATTCCATTTGTACCCTCCATGCTGGAGACGATCCGCAAGTCGATTCCTCACTACTACATGGAAGAACTTATTCTGACCGGCAAAAAGGCCGGAGCTCAAGAACTCGAAGAGCATCGTGTTGTGTTGAAAGCCTGCGAAAATGATGAAGAACTGATGCGGGAATCCCTGGTATATGCCAGGACCTTCAATAAAAAGCGCTCGATCTTTGCCGAACACAAAAAACGCATGCACAGATTTATCTTCGAGGTTATGGAAAGCGAGGATCCCAAATATATCGATAGCCTGAACCTGATGGCATGACACGGACCTCGCTGAAACATTGCCTGTCATATTGGAAATGCACCCGACACAGACGGTTTTTCTATTATATATATTCCGATGTTAAAAACAATGATAATTCAGAATCAATGGTTTTTGGAGGGATTCGTCACAAGCCACCGACAATCTTTGCAATCAATGACATTGTTGTAAAGAGATTTGCCTTGGCGTCAAGAATTTCCTCTTACGGAATCCACCAGGAGCTCGACAACCTCATCAACATGACCGGAGGCCTTCTCACTGATGGTACTTGATCGCAGCTTGGCTTCTTCAATGATTTTTTCGGCGTTTTGCCTGGCTTCCGCTAGTATCTTATCCCGTTCGGATTGGGTCTCTTCCATGTCCGGCTTGGCGCTCATGAGATCCCTGACTTCTTCCCGGGCGTTATCAATGATCTGCCGGGCTTTTTCATGCGCTTCCTTCAGCAGATCCTCTGCCTCGTGCTCAATATCCTGAATAGCAGTATAAATTTCATTTGCCATGGCCGGTCATCTCCTCTGGTTCGTATTGTTTAAAAACGGACAACACTTTGTTTGTATTCGAATTATCCTTATCCATATTTTCGTTTCCTTCGTAAAACTCTACGGTACAAATACATACAAGGTTGTGGTCTGCAATTTCTTTCTGAGGATACTCAGTTGTATCCTGGAAATCCTGATCATCCCACCCTTCGAGTCCACTGGTATATCCAGGATCGCAGCAAAGACTTTTGCCTGCGTCGGATCTTGTGAACGTACAATTACTTCCATCCGACCCGAACCCACTTCAAAAATGATTGGAAGCATGAGTGTTGAGCACTCATCGCTGCTGATAATTTCTGCCAGATAGTCGAGCTCCCTTCTCCTGAAAAAATGCCGGCCGCCGTCATGCAGCAATACAAAAGGCTGTGTTTCCTTAAGCAGTTCGTTTAAGGTTTTGCGGATGCGCGGAAGTTGAGCGTTTACTGTCCTGAATTCATTTCCCAGATATTTTAACATTACGCTGTCGATCGTACGATCAGTAGGCATAGGCTTGTCTGCCTTCAATCAGCAGCTTGACCCGTTTCAGCCGGTCTGCCTCTTCACGGTCCCGCTCTTCAAATTTCATGGTCAGGTACTTAATCGTCTCTTCAAGTCCAGGTATGATCACATATTCCAGGGCATTATTGATACGCTTGACCTTGTTGATCTCACTACCCAGAAGTTCCAGCGTTTTTTGACGCTCGGACAGGTCAACAATGGTTTCCAAACACTTCCTGGAAAGCCTGCCGGTTTTCTCGCACATCGCGGAACTGCAGCCGGACAGCTCTGTTTGTAATTTTTCCTGTTCAATTTCCTGCAACTCGAACAACGGAACCCGCACCCCGGCCACATTGCGCGAGAGGTACTGAACCTCGAACGGCATACGGGCAAGAAGAATCTCCTGAAGAACAAGTGCCCGGCCATGATAACCCTCGGTTACCAGTAAAGACCGAAACGCCTGATCATACTGTCCGAGGAGATTTTCCTTGATCGAGGCACATTCCCTGACCGTCTGCAAGAATTCCATGATCAGAATCGAAAGCCTGTCCTTGACAATTTTCTGTATCCGGCTGGCCAGCTTCAGACGGCGCTTCAGGCGGGTCAGCTCGATTTTTGTAGGCCTGGTTACATGAATTTTGCGTGCCATCTCTTCAATGCCGCCCCATTAAACATTTTTAGACAGGTACTTGTTGATGAATTCCTGACTTATCAGCTTCAGATCCTCTTCCGGAAGCATAGCAAATATCTTCCAGGCCAAATCCAAAGTCTCCTCGACCGGTCTTCTCTCAAACTCCCCCTGCGATATATATTCCTGTTCAACTCTGTCGGCCGCTTCCAGATAGATTTTGTCACGTGCAGACAGGGCTTCCGCGCCGACCACGGTCGAAATCTCCCGCAGATAGTTTCCCTCGGCATAGGCGGCATAGGATTGCATAAACACGTTGTTATGGTCTTCCCTGGTCTTGCCTTCGCCGATACCCTCGCGCATCATCCTGGAAAGCGAGAGAAAAACATCGATCGGCGGGTACACCCGTTTTCTTTCCAGGGAACGGGAAAGAACGATCTGCCCCTCGGTGATATAGCCTGTCAGGTCCGGGATGGGATGCGTAATATCATCGTCAGGCATAGTCAGAATCGGCATGATTGTCACAGATCCGTTTCTGCCGCTGATTCTTCCGGCCCTCTCGTACATGGACGCCAGATCGGTGTACATGTATCCCGGGTAGCCCCTCCTGCTGGGGATCTCACCGCGCATTGCGGCAAGCTCACGCAGGGCATCACAGTAGTTGGTAATATCGGAGAGAATAACCAGAACATGCATATCGTGTTCCCAGGCCAGATACTCGGCGGCACTCAAGGCCAGACGCGGTGTCGAAAGTCTCTCGATCACCGGAGAAGCTGCCGTGTTGACAAATCCCACGGATCTGCTCAATGCCCCGGATTCCTCGAGATTGGCGATGAATGCGGCTGCGTCATCATAGCTGACACCAATCGCTCCGAACACTATTGCAAATGTCTCATCCTTGCCTTTAAGAGCGGCCTGACGTACGATCTGGGAAGCGATCTTGTTGTGGGGCAGTCCGGCCCCGCTGAAGATCGGCAATTTCTGGCCCCGGACAAGCACATTCAGCCCGTCGATAGCTGAAATGCCGGTCTCGATAAATTCAGACGGCGGTTGCCTGGAAGCAGGGTTGACTGGTGCCCCGTTGATATCAATGTACTTCTCGGCTACAATTTTCGGACCACCATCAATGGGCGCTCCACTGCCATCGAATATTCGGCCCAGTATATCCGGAGAAAGGGGAATCTTAAGGGTCTCCCCCTTGTATCGAACCCTGCTGTCGAGTAAATCTACTTCACTGACCCCTCCGTAGACCTGGACTACGGTCATGTTCTTGCCAACCTCGATCACCTGTCCGCTGCGCATTTCGCCTGTTCCCAGGCGGACATCAACAATCTCGTTGAACCTGATTCCGGGAATACTCTCGATCATAAGCAGCGATCTTCTGGCAGTACTGATAGCCTTGGTCTCGCGGATGAAAAGCTGGCGCGCTTCCATCATATGCCTCCTTCCTGGACTCGAAGTTCTCTTTCCATGTCTGCCGACAATTCGATAATATAGCTTCCAAAATCTTCGTTGGAGGTATCTTTCATGCGGGAAATACGTGGTATGATTTTCGAACTGGAAATTTCACTTACCGAAATTCCCGCGGCTGACATCTCTCGGGCTTTTTTGTAAAAATCCATAATTACACTAATCATCTTGTGGGAACGTTCGGGTGTGGAATAGGTATCTATCGGGTGGTAAGCGCTCTGCATAAGAAAATCCTCGCGGATCATCTTTGCCGCCAAAAGCACCAGTTTGTCATCCTCGGGCAGTGCCTCCGGCCCGATCAACCGCACGATTTCCTCCAGATCAGCCTCTTCCTGCAGAACCTTGAGGGCGCCATCCCTGGTCCCGGACCAGTCGGGGCTGACATTCTCCCACCATTTACGGGTCGCATCTGCATAGAGGCTGTAGCTGGTCAGCCAGTTTATGGTTGGAAAATGACGCTTGTTTGCGAGAGCAACATCCAGGGAATAGAGGGCTTCAACGATCCTGAGTGTGCTCTGCGTAACCGGCTCACTGAAGTCGGCACCGGGAGGACTGACTGCCCCGATCACAGTGACCGAACCTGTTCTATCAGGTGCGCCCAGGCATTCCACTCTGCCGGCACGCTCATAAAACGAGGCCAGTCTTGATCCGAGATAGGTGGGAAAACCTTCTTCACCGGGTGTTTCTTCCAGCCGGGCACCAATTTCCCGCATGGCTTCAGCCCAACGCGAGGTGGAATCGGCAACCAGCAGCACATTATACCCCATGTCACGAAAATACTCGGCAATGGTGATCCCGATAAATATGCTGATCTCGCGCGCTACCACCGGCATGTTGGAGGTATTGGCGATAAAGATTTCCTTTTCCGTCAACAGTATATCGGTTGCGGGATCCCTAAGTTTCTGGAAACTATGCAGAACATCGGCCATTTCATTGCCGCGCTCGCCACAACCCACATAGAGATTGAGCTCTGTCTGGGCCCAACGTGCCATCTGCTGCAGTGCAACGGTCTTGCCGGTTCCGAATCCGCCGGGGATAGCAGCCTTGCCGCCCAGGGCCAGCGGAAACAGATAATCCATGATTCTGGTTCCGGTCACCAGTAAATTTCCAGGGTCAAGTCGACGTTTATTCGGCCTCGGCTTCCTGGCTGGCCAGCGTTGCATCAGGGTGAGCTGCCTTTCCAGGCCGTTATCTTTCAGCACCGCTACCGGCTCTTCAATCGTATACTCACCTTCAGTGATCTCAGCCAGTGTACCCTGTATACCAAGGGGCACCATTATACGGTGTTCCATAAGTCCTGTTTCCTGGACAGTGC
Organism: Deltaproteobacteria bacterium; assembly: GCA_016929755.1. Classification (GTDB taxonomy): domain Bacteria; phylum Desulfobacterota; class Desulfomonilia; order UBA1062; family UBA1062; genus JAFGIF01. The sequence continues at coordinate 7,132 of JAFGIF010000002.1, forward strand.
CGATAATATCACCCTCGCCGACTCGCTGGCCGGCCTTTACACCGGGCGTGAAATGCCATTTCTTCGACCGGTCCAGGGCCACGGTGCGGGCACCCCGCTCAAGGAAATCACCAAGTTCCTCGGCCATAGTAACAAGGGATCGCTGCACCCCGTCAAAGATACTGCCCACGATACCCGGCCCGAGTTCGACCATCAGGATTTCTCCGGTTCTCTCTACCGGTTCTCCAACCTTCAGTCCGCTGGTATCCTCATAAACCTGGATAACGGCCTTGTCCTGTTCGAGCCCGATAATTTCACCATCGAGTCTGAGTTCTCCTACCTCGACCACTTCGTAGACGCGCGAACCTCGCATTTCTTCCGCAACAACTACCGGGCCTGATATTTTCCAGATTCTGCCCATATCACCTACCCTCGTTTCTTTCTCTATAGTTCTATACTAAACCCGATTAACTTCTTGGTTAAGGTCTTGTAGTAGTCCCGGACATCTTCTTTTCTCGTCTGATATGCCTCGGGCAATTCGATAACAACAGGGATGACTGCGCTGCCTTTTCTCAATGAATCCAGCAGATCAGCAATGTGTCCGGTCCAGTTCTGTGATAGCATGACAATGCCTACAGAACTATCCGCGCTGAATTCCTGAAACGCATCCCGGACCTTGGTGCCCACATCCTGGTCACTTTCGATAATTCGGTACCGTCTCACCCCGGCAAAGCGCATCAGTGTTACCTGATTCTCATCTCCGATTATGGCAATCTCAATGGGTCCGGTCTTTTTCATAGCGCACCTGCCA
>JAFGIF010000149.1 GCA_016929755.1 Deltaproteobacteria bacterium
CTTGAGTTCGGCCTTACCGTTTTCCACAAGAAGATAAACCGGTTTTTTACTGATTCCGGTAAAAAATATCCCATCAAACCCACAGCGTTTTATGGCCGGAGAAAAATTACCGCCGCAGTTGGCATCACCCCAGCCACCGGTCAGCGGAGATTTACCGCATACCATCCAGCGGCCACTGAAAAGACTGCCGGTGCCGGTCAACAATCCCGACATAAAACCGAGAATGTTATCCGGTCCGAGAGGGTCCGCTCCGGCAGGAATCCGGTCGTACAGCATATAGGCACCCAATCCTGTTCCGGATAAATAGTTTTCATACACCTCATCGGGAACCAACTCCTCAACGCAGGTGCCCTTGCTCAAATCCACCATCAAAACTTTTCCCATGTATCCTTGACCCATGAATCCCTCCTTACTGTAATAGAGCTTAAATTTCGAATTATTAAATTTAATTACTATATTAACAACCAGCCCGGTATATTCAAGCTGTCTTACACAGGTTCATGCGCCTTCTTGCCGTAGACTCTGGCATAGGCCTGGCAATACGGACACAGCTTATCCTCAATACCTCGTACGAACCAGTAGGCCACACCTCTCTGTTTATCCCTGGCATGGCGGCACACCGGGCACGACACGCACTTCTCAGCCATTTTACGGTCTTTTTCTGATATATTTCGAGACATGGCACCCTCCAGACGTGCATAGTTATCAAAGTGAATCTATTTGAAATAAAAGAAATGCAACGTATCGTCAAGCAGTTTATCCACAGGTACCGGGTTTTATTATGCTTATTGGTGAATAAAACCACCGCTGTCCATGCTTGATACGAAATATTTCCGTACTATATTTCTTTGCAAAATCTGAGTGCCAGGCTTTGCCACATGACCGGCATTGGGGTGTCGTTTATCGGCCATATTTATAAAGAATTTCTTGCTCTTTCAATATCAAGTGGCAAAACAGGGTGGTAATACAGAAAGTTCCACCATCGCTCATTTAAAAAGCACAGTATTAACAGGCTCAAAAAAGCATTGATGATATCCACAAAAGAAAGGCTTACCTATACAGCCACATTACCATAAAATACCGGCAAGCCGGTTAACCGCCTTTGATCGGAATCTTCCTGCTGTATGTTTTTTTCTGCTTGGGCTTAGGCAGGCTGACTGTCAGAACGCCCTTGTCATAAGAGGCTGAGACATTTTCCGTATCAACCTGAGCCGGCAGGGAAATTGTTCGCGCAAACTTGCCATATGAGCGCTCCAGACAGTAGACATCACGCCCATTCTGGTTATAATCACCTGTCTTTTCGCCCTTGATTGTCAGTTTATTCGAGGTTACATAAAGCTGTATGTTTACCCTTTCCACACCGGGCATTTCAGCCTTTACAACGATTTCTTTCTCATCTTCAGACATATCTATTCTGGGAGTAAAGGTGCAAATGTATTCAATACCAGCCAGTGGTACCAGATCGAAATTTACAAAAAAATCATCGATCAGGGCGTTTCTTCTCCTGCGCAAAGGAATCATTGGATTCCCCTGATCACCCTTGTCCCGGCTAACCTTTCGTACGGGTGGCTTATATTTCTTGGTCATAACTTTCATACTCCTTTAACGTATTGGCTTGCCTGATAGAGCAGAAAAAATTGCCGTTGTGCCATTTGAATTAAAGCAGCATCCAAAATTTGACTGGGCCATACAAAGTACCTCATTAATTTACCTTTATATTTATGTAGGTCATACAGCGGATATTTTCAAGAATGTCTGTTTCTTCTAAAACAAAATAAAACATGCTGATCAAATTATAGCATACATCAAAAGATTCTGCAGCCACATTGAGATAAAGGAAAAACATCCCCGACAGGTCATTGTCCCTGGAAATCCAAGCGCTCAATCCCTATGTGATAATAAAACCGATCAATACAAATCCTGATACAGGAGGAAGCATGAATAATCCCGGCAGCTTGATAGTACGTTGTCCATCATGCGGCACAAAAAATCGTATACCCGGAACTAAACTGCATGACAGACCCAAATGCGGCAAATGCCACTCTCTGTTACCTGCTCCCGCACCCGGCAGTAAGCCCATCGATGTTAATGATGCGTCTTTCAGTGACGAAATACTGAATCATGCCGGAGTGGTGCTGGTCGACTTTTGGGCTCCCTGGTGCGGACCATGCAAAATGATGTCCCCCGTTCTGGAACAACTGGCAGCCCAATGGGCCGGCAGAGTTAAAATAGCCAAACTCAATGTGGATGAAAATCAGATAACGGCGTCCCGCTATGGAATTCAAAGTATTCCGTCGCTGCTGCTCTTCAAAAACGGAAAGCACATCAACACCCTGGTAGGAGCGCTGCCCAAGTCCGATATCGAGCGCCAGCTACAGGCAATTCTATAAGTCTCATGCCGCGCACAGGCATATAGCTGGCCTTCAACAAAATCCATATCCGCGGCAGATCACTCGTGTTGTCATAAAACTAATCAGTTGCTGCAAGCTAATGACAGACAGGTTCTGATCCGGGAGCAAGATCAACGAGATACTGCACGATCAGATCTTTTTGTTCCGGGGTTAAATCCGCTCCGCGTTTGATCATTCGTTCGGCAGTTTTATTCCACCACTTCCGATCTTGCTTGTCGAGTTTTTTACAGATTCTTTCGGTGCTGTGGCACGCGGCGCAGGTCTTTGTCACAAGACTGCCGGCTTTGCTTTCTTCCATGGCCCGGCCTGTCGGAAGCAAAAACATCAAAATCAGTACTATTCCGGCCAGCCCTGGTATGATTGTTCTTTTATTAATCAAACCCACCTCTGTATTTATTATTAGAATCTCGGGTTACAGCCATCGTTGTGAATTTCACCGTTAAAGATCAACCACGGTAAAATCACAAAGAATGTTCTGATAACATCTTTCAGAGGCCACATTTCCTTTTTGCCTATCTCGAGCACATAATCACCCGAATTTCCGTTCGGCTCCCAGACAAAAATCCGATAAGTCCCGGCCAGTTCAGGATACATATCAAAATCAGGGCCTCCATAATACCACTTGTGAGCAAAAAACTCGAAAAATTCCTCGCGCTCATCAAACGGACCAACATTGGGCACGATCAGCACCCCGTCATATTCATTCTCAGGATCAGAAGATGTATCGAAAAATTCCAACTCTTCCGGATAGCCATCTCCGTAAAGCTCTTTGTATTGTGTCAATGTATAGATCGGATAATCATCCATAGAAGGACTTTTTTGCAGGCCCGGCCCGGCGACGGCAAAATACGGCAAAAAATCCGCATAACAATCGCAGCGCGGAACCAGAGTCGAGACAAAAACCCTTTCACCATATCTTAAATCGAAATTGGCAAAATCCACATCATCTTCACTTTCCAGCCAGGCATAGACTGCTATCGACTTTTCAACGGTTTCCGCAAGCACCAATGGATTTTCCTGGGTAAAATCATCTATCTCGATAATGGGCACATGCCCCATTGCAGCCGAGGATAAAATCAGCAATAAACCCCAAGCGGCAGCTATCGACATAGTAAATTTCTTCATTTCTCCATATCCCGTTTTTGTATTTTCTATTTTCCCCCTGAAAGAACCCCAGGTACCACAGGTACCATGAAAGATAAGAGCAAAAGGCATGATGTCAATACCTATTGAAAAATCTCTTTTCTGTGTGAAGGCTGTAACCTTTTCTTGTTCATTTACGACTATTGGGTGTGAAAAGGAATTTGGCTATCAGAAAAATAAAGTCATAAAAAGGAGAACAGAGATGAAAACAAAAAAGACACTGCTTGCGGCAATGCTTATCGTACTTGTGACATTGGGCTCAGGATTGGCTATAGCCGGTAATTGCACCGGTAATTGTAAAGGGCAACATGCACATTTCGGCATCATCCATACATTAAAAGATCTCGATCTCACCAGCGAACAGAAAACGCAGGTCAAAGCGATCATTGAAAAATACGGAGAACAGCACCGTAAAGTTTCCGAGGAGTTGCGGGCAACGCATGCCCAACTGCAGGAAGCGATGTTTGCCGAACAAACAGATGAAGAACAAATTCGGTCAATATTCCGGGAAGCAGCTGATTCCTGGGAAGAAGAGATCGTCGGCTTGTCCGGAATGATTGGAGAACTCAAAAAAGTGCTTACCCCCGAACAACTGGAAAAGCTCAAAGATTTCCATACCAACAGAACACAATGCATGCAGAAATTCATGGAATACCGAAAAGGCCGGATTGAGGCCTTTCTGGATTCATAAAACGCAAAGGGTTTTTGCTTA
>JAFGIF010000150.1 GCA_016929755.1 Deltaproteobacteria bacterium
CCGGGGCACCCGTGAGCTGTCTGCCGGGAGGTCACATGGATTTTTGCATCCATTACTACGGCCTGCGTGATTGAACCGTTTGTGATGCGCTCAGACCAGGCGATACCTTCCGGAGTGGTGCAGGTAATATGTGTGCCTGTCAGTGCGAGGATGTAGAGCTGTTTTCTCCAGTGGAATGAATGAAGATCAACAACTTCTTGACCCTGATCGGTGGCGAGGACATACTCAATATCCAACGCGGGATTGAGAACATAGATAATCCCCGAGAGTGTTCCGGCCAGTATAAAATCCGTACATGGATCATACCTGAGCGATGTAATGCTGTGGTTTGCGCTGAATTCAGCCAGATAAGAGCCGTATTTCAGATCGAATGCAATGATCTTTTTATCTGTTGCCGTATATACCCGGGAAGATGTTGATTCAAAAAGTCCGGCCTTTGTGTTCCAGGTGATGTGTGGGCCGGCATTGATTACATGGATGGTTCCGGTATTATTCGGCCCGGCAATAAGCAGATTGTCTCTGTAAAGGATTTTGCCTCCACAGCCCTTCAGCATCCACATGAGGCTCATGGAGGGTATATCAATGGCCAGCAGGTAATCTCTGGATGTTGCACAGTAGAGCGTGTTGCCCGCAACATAGTGCGAGGTTGCCAGCCCCCGAATGGGGAAAAAGGCACAGGGATTTATCTGCCCCGAGGCATCAATTGCATAGAACGAGGCTTTTTGCATATCCAGCCAGGGCGGATCGAATCTGGCCAATCTGTTCACCAGGTTGAGCCTGCCACCCTGGCTGATGACAGGCATCTGGCAGACAAATGGCTCCTGTGGAACAAAGGTTGTCGCCTCAGGCATGAACATCCCCTCTCCGTTTTCAGCAACTCTATGAAGATAGGATTTTTCAGGTCCGGCTGTATGTACCCGAATCCCGAGTGTGGCCGCATATGCAGCCACATCATCCAGGCATTTCGATCCGATTCCTGTCAGCTGTATATCCATTGGATCGTTGTCGTGATCGAAATCCTGGATCCATCCGGGAAGATTGCCGTCATTAAGTGCCGCTCCATCAGTGAGCAGAAGGATATGTTTATCGGTTATGCATTCTAGTGGGAACTCATCGACGAGTTTAAAGAGCCTTTCGGCCAGGGCAGACTCGCTTGAGGTCGGATGTATGCTTGCGAGCGTTTCCAAGAGAAGCTCTCTATCCCGGGTGAAGGGCTGGATAACTCCTTGTGAGATCGTGGCAATTGAAATATCACACATTTCCAGTTCATCGAGCAGGGTATTCAGATAAGAATGAACAATGGGCCAACTGGGCATAGCACCGGTGTAATAGGTCGCCAATGGTGCAATGTAATGGGTATTCCCATAGTTTCCGCTGAAATATGTTCCGGATGGGGTTTGCAGCTCGTTATCCAGTATGATCTCCTCTGGAACCTCGATGATTTCCCCGGTGTTTTTCTTCAGATAGACCGCATCCTGCTTGTAATCTCTGCCACCCGACCAGTTCATGCTTTCGGAGTCATCGATCAGAACAATGAGATATGGTCTGTGGCCGGCCAGGGAGACATCGTGGAGTGGTTTTGCGGGCTGTTCTCTCAGTCCCACTCGATAGAAAATCCGGTTCTCTTCGCCAAACGCTTTCTGAAGGATTTCGGTGGTGAAATAGGCGTGGTCCCATCCTTCCGGACTTGCATGTTTTGAACTGGTATAGAGTGTCTGGCCCTGGTCTGTCACTTGGGGGTTGAGAATGCCATAAAAGGCATTGCCGGATTTCATGTTGAATGTGATGATGGAAACCGTGGCCAATGCCGCAGCCTGTACCGCCAGGATAAACACCATTACATAAACGAGTACATATCCGTTTTCAGTTGATGGCATAGGGATAGCAAAATTCTTTTTGGGTTCCATTGTATCCTGCCTGGATCTGTATAAACAAAAAGTCATTCTCAATGCGTGCATCGAAGGAGGTGATTGCCTCGGCAAGCAGTTGAGAGTTCCTGTAGAGACCGCCGGTTTTTAATTCGTAGACAATTGCCGGAACTACCCGGTCTCCGGCACAAAGAGCTGATGTTGATCGAAGCGGGATTGATGCTTGTCCGCGTGAATAGTTATGCGAGATTACAGCCGGCCCATTGTCGCTGATGATTCCAAGATCCGCCCAGAAATCCGGCACCCCATTTTGATCGATATCAACCGTATCGACCACAATTTTTTTCGCTGATGCCACTTGCGTTATGGAGTAGAACGGAGGAACATTGTTTTTTTGCAGGCAGAGCCCTGCATGTTTTGTGGTCACGGGCAGTCCTGCAATAAAGAGTTGATTTTTTCCCAGGGCGATTTTCATATCCTGTGGCAGCAGGTATGCGCACTGGGCAAGATCCCTGTCCAAATTGACAATGGTGTTGCGAATGGACTGCATGCAATACCAGTCCTGACGCTTATTAGAATATACCTGAGCTGAGACTGACGTAAAAGTATACACGCTAAAAATCAGAACCGAAGCTATCGACAGAGAGAGCATAAGTTCAATTAGGCTCAAGCCTTTATTCATGAAACCTCCTCCATCTTAAATTAGAACAAAATTTCAAAGCAATTTTATACAACTTTCTAATAGTAATAATAATAATCCAATAAGTTGCACGGTCAAGTCCTTCTATTGTCCGTAGATGTTGATTTATGGTTCGAAAATGAGCATGGACATCTGTATGGTAACTTGATATGAAGGGTGCATAACTCGTAGAACAAGTTGGAGGCTTAATGCATCGCAAGGGTAATGTGGTTGTTGTGATTATTCTTGTTCTTGCCCTAGCTCTGACTTTATTTTTGATAGTGCCTGTAGGAGGTCAGATCGGTCTCTTAAGGGAAGCTACTATTTCCTTTATTTTCAGAAAGCCCCCCAAATTTATTTCGCTTGATGTTATGGTGAATAATTTGCCCAGGAATATCAAGGCCGGCCAGCAGTTGCAGATTAAAGGCGATGAAACGATTGTGATAACCAAAATCCATGCCAATACTTTTTTTGAATCATACCTGACGGCGGATATCGCAGGATTCGGAAAAACCAATGACCTCAATGAGCCGATACACACGCAGGAGATTCGGAAACAGCTTCTGACAACAGGGTTGCGATCCATCCCGATTGAAATTTTTTATATTGAATACAACATAGCCAAGATCCCGCTCGAGATCGAATTGACCCAGGATGATTTCGAAGCACGGGTCACTGAAGCCCGGGAAATCGATGAGAAAATTGCTGTATTAAAGAGTGCGCATGCCAGTTTTCCCGTCAACGAATATTTTCTCGATAAACTGGATGAATTGTTGTCTGAAAAGAGCGATTTTGAAACTCTTGTCAGTATTTATAAACCGGTTGTTGAATCACAGCCGGATAACATTAAAGCCCTGGCACGCCTGTCCAGATACTATATTAAGATAAACCTGTTTGAAGAATCTTTAGCTGCTGATAAGAAGATCGTTGAAAAGGGGCATGCGACTTCGGTCACCTTCAGGCGCATGGCTTATGTAGCCGGACAGCTGGGTCGTGCCGAGGAAAGGGTTTCCTACCTCAAACAAGCCCTGGATCTTGACAAAGGTAATGAGGACATAATTCTTGATCTGGGGAAAACCTATGAACAGATGGGAAATACATCCAACGGCTTGAACCTTTATCGAAAATATGCTGCATCGGCCACGCGCAAAGAAATTCTCATACCTGTTGTGGAAAATGCCCTTAAGAAAAAGGACTATAAGGAGGCTGCAATAGTTTTGCAGCGTTACGTGACGATTTATAAGTCTGATTCGAACGCCTATGCCCAGCTGGGCATGGTCATGGGAATACTTGGTGATGCAAAGGGCCGGATCAAGGCCTATGAACAAGCGGTAGCCCTTTCTCCGAATGACCCTGTTTTATTGTACAATCTTGCCACGGCATATGATAAGGCGGGCTGGGATAAATCGGCCCTGTCTACGTACACCAAAGTCCTGAAAATCAAACCTAAGGACAAAGATTCTCTAGCGCGGGCCGCTAATCTTTCTCTCAAACAGGGCAAGTATTCCGGAGCATATCACTACTACAGTTCTTTGGTTAAGCTCGATTCCAAAACTGATTACATAAAGGGGCTGGTCAGTGCCGCAGTAAAGCTGGAAGACAACGACAAGATAATCGAGGCATGCTCGCTGTATTTGAAAAACAATAAGGATTATGATGTGGCGCTCTCTATGGCGTATGCCTATGAAGCCAGGGCCGCTACGAAGAAGGGACGCCAACAACTTGATGACCTTAACGCAGCCCTGGATGCCTACCGGCTTGCCTTGGATTTTAATTCCAAGTCAACCAAAGCACAGCAAAAAATCCCTGAACTCAGAATCCGGATCATGAAGTTGAAAAAACTGTATTAGCCTTTTGGAACTAATATTCCGGAATAAAAAAAGGCGGAAAATTTCAGACACCTTATCATTCTTATCAGGCAGATTTTTTACAGGGATCGAATCTCAAGCAGATTTTTATTTTCGGCACCTCGATGTGATTTTTTCGGCCAATCGATTTCCTTTTTTATTCCGGCTTCTGCGAGATAGGGATACGACTTTACCCTCTGCCGGCTCTGTGGTAAGCAGCCAATTATGGGAAGAACTTTTGCCATTGGTGACATTCATGGTTGCCTTTATAAATTGAAAGATCTGTTAAAGCAAATTGAACCCGGCCTTAATGATACTCTCATTTTTCTCGGTGATTATATTGATCGAGGTTATGCTTCCAGAGATGTGGTCGATTTTCTTATTGATCTAGCCGATCAAGCCCGCTGTGTTTTCCTCAGGGGAAATCATGAAGAAATGTTCATTAACTTTCTTGAGTTCGGGACCAACCGTAATCTGTATTTTGCCAACGGGGGGATTTCAACTATCATGTCCTATCTGGAAGAGGCTGAGTTTGTCTCACACTCTCAAGTTGCAAAAGCGCTTCCCATGAACCATCGAGATTTCTATGCCGGTTTGAAATGGTACTATGAAGACGAAGGATATATCTATGTCCATGCCGGCGTCAGGCCCTTTATTCCGTTTGAAAAGCAGGTAAATGAGGATTTGCTCTGGATCAGGAACGAGTTCATCTTTTCGCCCACAGGTCTCACTAAAAAAGTGATATTCGGACACACCCCTTTTACCCAGGTGTTGATCCGAGATGATAAGATCGGAATCGATACCGGAGCGGTATATGGTGGTTGCCTGACGGCCATATGTTTGCCGGAAGAAATAATTATTCAATCCCCCGGATAACAAACCTTGTAATCACTTTAGATTTTTGTTTAATAAAGCTTGTATGGCAAAGGACTACTACAAGGTTTTAGGAGTAACAAAAAAGGCCTCTGCAGAAGAGATAAAGAAATCCTACCGCAGGCTTGCTCTGAAGTGTCATCCTGATGTGAATTCCGCTGACCCCCTGGCTGAAGAAAGGTTCAAGGAGATAACCGAGGCTTATGGGGTGCTTATTGATCCACAAAAAAGGAAAATCTACGATTTAAATCCAATCAGAGGGTTTCAGCAGGAGCAGGTATTTGAAGATATCTTTTCCCATGCTGACTACCGAGATGTTTTCGATGAGTTGCCCATCAAGAGGGAATGGCTCGAGAAAATTTTCAGTATAGGGAGAGTTTTTGCCTATGAGGCCTTGGTTTATGGCGGCAGACCCCGTGATATTGTCAGGCGTTCTCTGGTGAGGCTTGCCGTAAGTGGGGCCAATCAATTTTTTCATAACGTGATGGATATCCACCAGAATCTGGCAATACCAAGACAACTCGCCCAAAAGGGTGGTACGATCACTGTCGAATATAAACCGGGATTCAACACAAAGCGAATCAAGGTGCATATTCCTCAAAGCATCACATCAGGAAGTGTGCTCAAAGTTCCGGGAATGGGCAGGAAAAATTTTATGAAAAAGGCGGGCGATTTTTATTTACACATAGACATTGCTTCATCGTAAATTGTTATTTGGTTTTTGCCGTGATTTTTTCCCCAATACATGGCCGTGTCGGCAATCCGGATCAAGTCATTATGATCTTTTGTATCCTTGGGCAGACTTGCCAGTCCGATAGTGACGCTGATATCCAGGGTCTGCTCGACCGTATTACGGATTCTCTGGGATACCACCGCTGCTTCCTCAGGGGATGTCTCAGGAAAAATGATCACGAATTCTTCACCCCCATATCGGGCCAGTATGTCGCAGTTTCTCGTATTGTGCCTCAATATATGAGACAGGCTCATCAATAGTTCATTGCCTTGTTCGTGTCCTCTTGTGTCATTATATTCCTTGAAATTATCGATATCTATCATTGCCAGACTTAAGGTGTGATCATAACGCAGATGCCTTTCCACTTCCTTCAATAATGCCATAGTGAGGTGGCGGAAGTTGAATAAACCGGTCAGTTCATCAATTCGAGAGAGATTTTCATAATAGGCTGCCAGTTCGGCTCTCTCCTTCAGAAGGGCTTCTTCAAGAATGCGTTTCATTGTCATATGCAGATGGTCAAGCAGAATGGGCTTGGTGATAAAGTCTGATGCTCCAAGTTTCATGCATTCCACTGCATCGCGGATGGTCCCATATCCGGTAATCATAATTACCTGGATAGAAGGCTTTATTTTTTTTATGGTTTTTAAAAGTTCGGTTCCGTTCAGTCCCGGTAAATGCAGGTCGATGATAGCGATCTGGAAGTTTTTTTCCTGTAAGAGGCCCAAAGCCTCTTCTCCACTTACTACGGAAATTACTTCAAAACCTTTTTCATTCAAATAGTCTGTTATGAGATCCAGGGTTTCTCTCTGATCATCAACAACCAGTACTTCTGATAGGGTTCCTGGATCATTTTTCATCATAAGCATATGTCTCTTTGTTCATTTGCCGATGCTAAATATATAGCATATTTTTCATTTAAATATAATAACGGCTAAGATGTTGATTTGCATAAGTAAAAATCTGATAAAAAGGATAAAATGATGGGGGAGGTGTAAAAAAATATCCTCTATGTTTCATCTTCCCTCGTATCAGAGGGCTCTCTCAGGTAGGTGTCTACAGAATTTATCTCAGGCATATTTGGGGTGCATCGGGGTCCCCCCAGTTCGCTAAGCCTGTTGGCACATGGAACCACCCGTGCTTCCCATGACCCAAGGGCTGCATTATAGGATTGTGTGGCTTTTTGCAGACCGTCTCTGATTTTGACAAGATGATGGGAAAATGTCAGCACACGTTCATAGAGTTCCATTCCCGACTTCCAGATAAGCTCTGCATTTTGGGTGATCTGCTGTTGCTGCCAGCTTAAAGCAACCGTTCTCAGCAGGGCAATCAGGGTGGTGGGAGTCGCAAGCACCACGCCTTTTTCCATACTGTCTTCAATCAAGCTCTTATCTTTTTCAAGGGCAGCACTGAAAAATGATTCTGCGGGCAGGAAAAGAATCACAAAATCAGGACTGGGACTGAATTGTTTCCAGTAATCCTTGGAGGCAAGGCTGATCATGTGGGTGCGTACTGAGTGTGCGTGTCGCTCGAGAGACGCTTCTCTGTTCTCATCCGATTCCATTGCCTGCATATAGGCTTTCAAAGGCACTTTGGCATCAATTATAATGTTGCGGTCATTGGGGAGCTGAACAATCAGGTCAGGGCGTTTCCGGCCTTCTTCCGAGGGTGTCGAAGGCTGTTCTACGAAGTCACAGTGGGGTGACATCCCCGAAATTTCTACAACCCGTCGCAAGGTGATCTCGCCCCAGCGGCCACGTACCTGGGGCATCTTGAGCGCAGTAGCCAGGGAACGTGTCTGGTCCTGGAGCTGTGTATGGGTTCTGGTTAGTTCTTCCAGATGTTTTGTGACACTGCCATAGGCTGTCTGTCGGACATTTTCCATTTCCCGGATCTGAACTTCGTAGTGTTTGAGGGCTTCCTGGAGCGGCTTGATAAGGCCGTTAATGGCTTCTTTTTTCTGGCCCAGATCACCCTCCATTTTGGATGCGATACCTTCCAGTGTTTTTTTTGCAAGCTCCAAAAAGAGCTGGTTATTTTTCTGTAGAGCATCGCTTGAAAGGGCACTGAAACTGTCACTCAGTTTAGCCTTGGATTCATCGAGTAATTTTTTTTGCGACTCCAGGTTCAGCTGTGCCTCTTCAAGGCGGATTTTCGTGGTGGCGCTTTCTATCTTCTGAGCCTCGAGTGAGTTGCGAAGCTCCGTAATTCTACACTCAAGCCCTTGATTGCGTTCCTGAAGTTTTTCTGCAAGTTGTTTATGGGCTTTAAATCCTGCTGCAGCCGGACCTCGTGTGATCATCCATCCGATAAATATGCCCGCCAAAAAAGCAATTGCAATTTGCAGGTATTCCATGGCAAGACCCCTTAACGCTTCTTTTTTGCTGAATCATAACATATAATTCTCGAGTGTTTGACACAAGAGCAATTGATCTGATACGCTCATAATCCGTATTTGACAGACTTGAATTGGTCGCTGATTAAGAAAACTTATCCGGGAGGCCTCGGGGTTGTCGCGAAAAACAGTTGTTGTGTTGCTATGGATCGCAATATATATTCCACAGGTTTTATTTGCTGATGAAAATCTACCCGCTCGAATAATATCTCTGGCACCATCTCTGACACATGAGATCTATGAGCTTGGTGCCCAGAGTATGCTGGTAGGGGTCACGGTATTTCGTCCTGAATGTGCCGGTTCAAAGGAGATTGTCGGCAATTTGACACAGCTCAATTATGAAAAGATCCTTGCTCTCGCCCCGGATCTCATCCTGATGAGTAAGGACAGCAACACTCAGCGCGATGTTGCGATGCTAAAGGCTCTGGGTATGCATGTTGAGGTATTTGATGCCTGTGAGGATCTTGATTGTATATGTGCCGAATTTATCTCCCTGGCGACATTGATCGGCAGGCAAAATCGTGCTCAAAAAATCGTTGGCGAGGTAAAAGCCGAGGTGGCCGGGATACGGCAGTCTCTCTCTGGCCGGAAGACACTGAGCATATTCTGGCAGATTTCCGAGAATCCCTTGATCAGCGCGACTGATGCTACCTTTGCCGGGGATTTTATACGGCTTGCAGGATGCAGTAATATTTTCGGGGAGATGCTCAACAGATACCCTAGAGTAAACATAGAAACAGTAATCAGGCTTAATCCCGAGGTTATTATTATTGTTTCTCCCATGGCTTCATTTTCTGAAGATGTAAGTTCTTTATGGCAGAATTTTCAAGAAATAGATGCCGTCAGAGATGGTAGAATATATCAGGTTCCGGCTGATGCCGTCTGCAGGCCGACGCCAGCGATGTTTCTCAAGGGTTTCAAGACAGTAGTAAAAACGCTGTATCCAGGTGTGTTATGAACAAAAGTTTCGTATTTGCACTGCTCGTTGTGGCACTGCTGTCAAGTCTTGTCCTGAATCTTTTTACCGGCGGGACATCACTACCGGCTTCAATAGTAGTTGAATCTCTGCTGCACCCCACAACGCCGGGGGTCGCCCATACTCTGGTATGGGAATTGCGCCTTCCCAGGTTGTTCATGGCCATGGTTGTGGGGGCGGGACTGGCAAGTTGTGGAGTAATTTTACAGGCTATTCTGCGCAATCCACTGGCTGAACCGTTCACCTTAGGTGTATCCGGAGGCGGGGCGCTTGGTGCCACAATAGCGATTGTTCTGGGTCTTGCCGGATTTCCAATGATCCTGTTATGCTTCGCCGGATGCCTGGTGAGTATGGTGCTGGTGCTGGGAGTGGCATCGATTAAGGATTTTTCAAACACCATGTTGATTTTGAGTGGGGTTATCATCAGTTTCCTGTTTTCTTCAATCGTGATGTTTATCTTTGCTGTTGCCACCTCCCGTGATGTACATGCCTCGGTCTTGTGGATGATGGGCAGCCTTGGAGCCTACCACCATGATTATATTACAACCGCGCTGCTTCTGATCGTGCTTTTGATGGGCGTTTTGATACCATTTGCCAGGGATCTGAACATATTGACACTCGGGGACGAGAAGACACTCTATTTGGGCCTCGATGTCAAGAAGGCCAAGATACTGTTTTTTGTATTAGCGTCGCTGATAACAGGGTGCTGCGTGGCAGTTTCCGGCATTATAAGCTTTGTAGGGCTGATTATTCCCCATATAATGCGTAAAGTTGTCGGGCCGGATCATCGTGGCCTGCTGCCTGCTTCCATGCTGGCCGGCGCTATCCTGCTGCTGTTGTCTGATACCTTGGCCCAACTTGTGATTCGACCCTTGGAACTTCCAATCGGTGTGATAACCGGGATGGTGGGAGGACTGTTCTTTTTGGGATTTTTACTCAAGTCTCGCGCTGCAGAGGGGATGTGAGATGAAGTTGCTTCAGATCAAAGATCTGACCGCCGGTTATGAAAAAAGACCGGTGTTGAACAAAATCAGCTTCGATGTTACAGACGGGACATTTTTAGGGATCGTCGGCCCCAACGGGGCTGGAAAATCAACGTTGTTCAAAGTCATCAGCGGGGCGCTCAAGCCCTGGCACGGCACTGTGTTGTACCGGGGCGTTGATATTACGTCTATCTCAAAGCGCGAGTTTGCAAGACATGTCGCTGCGATTCCCCAGTTTCAACCTATACTATTCCCGTTTACGGTCGAGGAGTTTGTGACAATGGGCAGATATCCTCATCGATCAAGAATTTGGGGTATGCGACCAGAGGATTACCGGGTAGTGGACAAAGTGATAGAATTATTTGATCTGGGCACGTCGCGCACAAAAAAAATCACTACGCTTTCTGGAGGTGAGATCCAGAGGGTTTTCCTGGCCCAGGGGCTGGCTCAACAACCCGAATTGTTACTTTTGGATGAACCCACTGCCCATCTGGATATATCTCACCAGTTAAGGATATTAAATCACCTAAGAAAGCTGAGAGATCCAAAAGATGTCACAGTTGTGGCTATTTTGCATGATTTAAACCTCGCAAGCCTCTATTGCGATCGCATCATACTCATGAAAGACGGCAGGATCTATGCGCAGGGTGAACCTGAAGAAGTGCTGCAACTCAAATACATACAAGATGTTTATCAGACCAGGGTGGTTGTGAGACCGGACCCGATATGCGAAAGGCCGCATATCTTCTATGTTCCTGAAGAAAAAGAGGATCAGGTAGAAGGTCTGGGTTGATATGCTCTATCCAAGCAGTATTTCGAGAATTTCGTATTCTCTTTTGCCGTTTGGCGTATTTACTTCGATAACGTCATCAAGCCGTTTGCCGATTAACGCCTTGGCAATGGGCGACTCTATCGATATCTTCCCGTCATTGATATCAGACTCATCAACACCAACGATCTGATAGGTGATTTCTTCGCCCGTATCGACATTACATAAGAGGATCTGTGAACCGAATACAATGCGGTCTTTGGGCAGTCGGGAGGTATCTATGATATCCGCTGCTGCCAGTTTGTTTTCCAATTCCTGAATGCGCGATTCGATAAATGCCTGTTGTTCTTTGGCATAGATAAATTCAGCGTTTTCCGTAAGATCTCCATGCCCCCGAGCTTCCTCAATTGCTTTAATTACCTCTGGTCTATCATTTTTTTTCAGGTGTTCCAGCTCATCTCGCAGGGTAGCATGTCCATTTTTTGTCATGGGATGGCGTTTCATACACAACTCCGAAAAAGGAAATAAAAAAGATACCGGCAGATAACTACCAGTATCAACTCAGAAGGATAACCAAGTAGGGCCTTGATGTCAAGTAGGGAAATGAGGGGATGATGGGAGGTATAATAATAGATTGTATGCATGCCATATAAAGGTATTAATCAGGTCTCCTGGTGGTTTAACAATGCTGAACATTGACTTCCGAATAAACCACCTTTATAGTGAAAACATATGTTCTAGGAAAGGGAGATCAATGAAGAAAGAAACCTTGAATATTTCAAAACGGGAAGTACTTCATAAAAAAGTAAGCAAGCTCAGGAGAGATGGGATCATTCCGGCCGTGGTTTACGGCAAAGGATTTGATTCCATACCGGTACAGATTGATGCGCGAGAATTTGAAAGTGTCTACAAACACTTACATACAACCTCAATCATAAATCTTAAACTTGGCAGTAAAAACATACAGGTCCTTATTCATTCTCTACAGAAAGATAAGATCAAAGACAGGATCCTGCATGTGGATTTCATGAAAGTCGTGGCAAAAGAGCCGGTAACCGTCGAGGTGCCGATAGTGCTGGTGGGAATCTCTCCTGTCGAGGAGCTCGGGGTGGGCAAGATCAGCCAGGAGACCATTAGTATTCATGTCAAATGTCTGCCGGCTGATATTCCTGAGGAGATAGAGGTGGATATCTCACAGATTCAGACCAAGGACGACGTAATACATGTCTCCGACCTCAACCTTTCTGAAAAAATTTCTCTGTCCAGCACCCAGGCTGAAGATGCCGTTATAGCCACAGTATCACTTCCACGGGTTGCCGAAGTTGCCATGGAGGTTGAAGAAGGGACCGAAGAATCTAAAGAAACGGCAGAGGGGGAACAGTCTCAACCGGCTGAGTGATCAACCCTTGATCATACCGATCGGTCGTAGACGGGCTACTATTTTCGCAATACCAGCGTCGCAGATTGTGTTTACAACCTCTGAAACATCCTTATAAGCCTCGGGTATTTCCTCGGCCAGGGTTGTCCGTGAGGCCGCTATTACCTGAATGTGTCGGCGTTTGAGTTCTTCCAAGGGATTTTTTTTCCGGGCAATTTTTTTTGCCTGTTGTCTGGAAAGCAATCTTCCGGCTCCATGACAGGCGCTGAAAAAGGTTTCATGGGCCCCCTCCGCCCCGGCCAGGATGTATGACGATCTGGCCATGTCTCCGGGCACTATGACGGGCTGACCGGTATCCTTGTATCTCCATGGAAGCCTGGGGTCTCCCGGAGCAAGGGCACGGGTGGCACCCTTCCTGTGGAGACAGACCTCGATGCGTTTGTCTTGCCATATGATATGTTCGAACTTGGCTATATTGTGGCAGCAGTCATACAGAAGTGAGAGGCCGAGAGATTCCCAGCTTTTCCGGAAGATAGCCTCGAAAGACGCTCTGGTATAGTAGGTTATAAGGTCACGGTTGACAAACGCGAAATTTGCCGCAGCGGACATGGCTCCGAGGTAGGCTTGGGCCTCTTTACTGGTGATCGGTGCACAGGCAAGCTGCCTGTCGGGTAGTTCAATGCCGAAGCGCTGGGCAGCAGACATCATGGTGTGAACATAATCGTCACAGACCTGATGTCCCAGTCCCCGGGAACCACTGTGTATCAGGATAAGTACCTGGTCCTTGTATAATCCGAAGCACTTGGCCAGAGATTCATCTCCTATCAGATCAACCACGTCGAGTTCGAGAAAATGATTGCCGGAACCCAGGGTTCCCAGTTGCGGCAGCCCACGTTCTATAGCCTTTTCAGATACGTATCCCGGATCAGCAGACTCTATACACCCGAGTTCCTCATGGGCTTCCATCTCGTCTGAAGAAGCAAATCCCCGCTGAACACTCCAGTTTGAACCTGTTCTTAGGACTCTTTGGAGTTCTTTACGGTTGATTTTCAAGTTTTTATTGATAGCGCCCACTCCGGCGGGGATATTGGAAAAGAGGCTTGCAAGCAGGATCTTAAGCTTGGGTGTAACGTCGTGCTGCTCCAGAGATGTGCGAAGGCAGCGAATGCCGCAGTTGATGTCATAGCCCACTCCGCCGGGCGACACGATTCCGTCGCTCTTGGAGAATGCCGCGACTCCCCCGATGGGAAACCCGTAGCCCCAGTGGATATCAGGCATGGCAAGGCAGGGACCGACAATACCCGGCAGACAGGCTACGTTTGCCAGCTGCTTTATGGCCTCGTCATTCCCCAGCATACGCTCAATCGCGGTATTTGCGTAAATTATTCCCCAGGTGCGCATAGGCGGTTTGCGTGAAATCTCTAACCGGTAGGGATCGATACGTTTTAAGGCCAGTCCTTCCATTAACGCTGCCCCTTTTAAGTATCCAGAATAATGGTGGTCTCAAGTCCGTGTGCGCATTTCTGTATTTTAAGACCGTGGTAGGTAACCGCCTTTATCTCCATTGCCAGCGGTGTTTGGGTATACCTCCCATAGACTACGGCTGTAACGGCCGTTTCATAAACCTCATGAACAACGAAGCCTGCAACTCGCAAACCCCGGACCTGGATCAGATACAATAGTTCCTGCAGCCAGCGTACCAGCGTATCTACCAGATCAAGGCCGTCTATATTGATATCGATGGAAACCTCTTGTTGAGCCCCGCCGGCATCAAGGATGTCGATCAGGGCCGCCGCAGCCTCATGAAATAAGGCTGCTATGTCAGGGGCATGTACCCGGATGCCTATGTCTGCTGTGTGATCAATCAATCGGTAAGACATGAAGAAGTATACCTTGTGTACGATTTTCTATCTACTCCTTACTATAATTGATTGTAGATGTCATCTGCGGAAGTCAAGCAGGAGCGAAGCCTACATATTCTTGATGAAGCCGGATAGTTTGCGCTCAAGGTCAAAAAGGGCCCTTCGCCTGTGAGAGCGCTTGTTCTTTTGGCCGGGAGTAAGCTCGGCAAAGGTTTTCCCTGAAGACGGATCGTAAAATAAAGGATCATAACCGAAGCCGCCACTGCCTGCCATTCTGTCCAGGATGCAACCCCTGTAGGATCCTTTACCGATGATCAGATCACCACTTGTCAGGGCCAAAACCACCACACAGATAAATTCGGCCTCCCGGTTTGTTTGTCCCGCCATCTTTTGCAAAAGCAACTGGTTATTGTCTTCATCGGTTGCATCAGCGCCGGCAAACCTGGCGGACATCACTCCGGGCAATCCTCCTAAAGCTTTCACAGACAGTCCGGAATCATCTGCCAGGGCATTCATTCCTGAAGCTTGCGACCATTCTCTGGCTTTTTTAGTAGCGTTTTCTAAAAAATTTACACCGTCTTCAATGACGTCGATCTTTAAATCGATTTCGGGCGGGGTGACAATCTGAATTGCTTGGGTGAAAAGTATTTCAGAGATTTCTCTGATTTTTCCGGGATTTGTCGAGGCAACCAGGATTTTCAAGGATTGGCCAGGGCCTCGTTTTGTTTTTTCATAAGTTGCTCAATGCCCTTTTGGGCAAAATCGAGCAGGGTAAACATTTGTTCCCGGGAAAACGGCGCACCCTCTGCCGTGCCTTGAATTTCGATAATTTTTCCCTTGCCGGTCATGATCACATTCATGTCCACATCAGCTTTTGAATCCTCATCGTAATTCAGATCCAACAGAATAGTATCGTCTATGATACCCACAGAGATTGCGGCCACCTGATCAAGGAAAGGGTTTTTGGCAATGACGCTTGTTTTCATCAGAGAGTCGACAGCATCTTTCAATGCAACATATGCTCCTGTTATCGATGCGGTCCTGGTTCCTCCATCGGCCTGGATCACATCACAGTCTATCCATATTGTCCTTTCCCCGAGCAGGGGTAGTTTAAATGCAGCCCGCAGAGCCCTGCCGATGAGTCGCTGGATCTCATGGGTTCTGCCGCCGATCCTGCCACGGGCGGATTCTCTGATTGACCGGGAGTTTGTGGAAGACGGGAGCATCCCGTATTCAGCCGTTATCCAACCAACTCCGGTATTCTTCAGATGAGGCGGAACCCTGTCTTCAATATTGGCGGCACAAATAACCTTTGTATCACCCATTTCAATCAGACATGATCCCAGGGCATGTTTGCAGTAACCTCTGGTAATAATAACATCGCGGGTTTGATCAGGCACTCTGCCGTCTGAACGTTTTGATGCCTTTGGTTTGGCAATCCCCTTGTTCTTCAATAGTTCTTCAATGGAGGCCATAAATCTCCTCGTGCAGTCTTTTGCAACATACTACGGGGAGAAGCAGGATAAGTCAACTCCCTTGGCATAAATTTCGATGCTTGACACGTTTCAGCCCAGTCAGGTAAATCCTTTAAATGACGTGGAGAAAATTTCAGTGAGGTTAGTGCGGGCTGTCCTGGCTGGGGGAGGGGTTTGTCTGTTTGGTCTGGTTTTTCTGGCCCCTTTCGTGCTCGGTCATATTCCCGAGGATTATGAAGTGTGGATCTTGCAGGCCATACGGGAAGCACAGGCAAGCTTGCATCTGGTTCCATTTCTGAATTCACATCCAATCTCTGAGGTTAATCCATTAAATGTGCTCGTTCTCTCCCTGATCCCTTCAGGCGATATTATATTCTTTCGTTTGATCAGCGTGATCCTCGCCCTGCTTGTCAGCGCAGTTGTGTTTGTTTTCTGTTCCCGGCTATGGAACCTGAAAACCGCGCTGTTCGCAACCCTCACGAGTATTACGAGTATGGGCTTTATCCTGACCTACACCTCTCTGTCCGGTGTGGTTATTCCGGCAAGTCTCGGCATTAGTTCCTATCTGATTTTTTGTCTGGCATATTTAAATGATAAAAAAGGATCGTGGTATGTTTTTGCATATCTGCTGGCGAGCCTTGCCGTAATCAGCGGTGGTTGGATTATGCTGGCTTTCTTCGCTTTCAGTGTCATTTTTCTGATTTTACTTGATCTTTCACCGGCAAAGTTCACTGCAATCAGGGCCGTGTCCGGCATAGTGATGTTGGTCGTTTTTCTGCTGGTTTTTTACCTGACCTTCCGCATTGCCGGGGGAACTTCTTTTGTGTCTCATAGTCTCTCTCCCGGCTCGGATCTGGGGTTTTTTGCAAGTATCGCTTTGTTCGGTAAATATAACCTTCCCTGGCTGCCCCTGATTGTTCCTGCCTGGATATATACTGCCCGGCCCGAGGATCAGGATGCATGGCGTAAGCTGCTTCCGATCAAGATTGCATTTGTCATGTCTCTGGCATGTCTCTGGCTATCCAGGCACTGCCTTGGGGGATATGCCGTTTTGGGTGTCCCCTTTGGTGCAATCCTGGTCGGATACTGGCTGGGGACAGGCATGAAATCGTTTCCCAGATTCAAGTCCCTGCCCTACAGCGCGGTATTGCTTGCAGGGGCAATTGCTCTGGCCACAATGATCGTGGTATTGGGAGTTCCCATGTTCAGAGCCGGAAGTGTTGGGTGGATAGAGGTTTATATACTTTTGGGTGCTGCCGGTGCTCTGATCGCCTTTTTCCTCCTGATCAAAAGAGGTCTCCTCTATTGGGCCCTGGCGATTAGTATCCTGGTAATGCTGGGGAGTTCGTGGGCCTACTCGTTTGTATATTCCCCTCATAGGCTTGAAGCAAGAATTGAAGCCATTCAGAAAATGGCAATCCACACACCCCTGGTGGTTTTTGAGGATGATCTGGTCATGCGGGGCTATCTGGGTTATATCGGCAAACAGCCTGTTCTGGTGAGCAGAGACATAGTTCCTCTCGGGGTGCAGGCCTATCTGGCGGTTACAACAGATGATCCGGATGATCTCATTGAAACACTCAACAGCAGGATGGAAGCCACGCTTGAAGATTCCTTTGAAGACCGCAAGGTCTATACCCTTCTGAAACTTTCTCCTCTGGCGTTGGATTAATTTAAGCCCTGCAGCTCTTTTGAGCATCCGGGCGATTTTTTGCCGCTATAATCATTGTTCGGCAAGCTTCGGCGCACAATGCAAATTTCCGATGTTCTGAGTGGAGATTCCCATGCTGGTATATGTCCGGACAAGCAACGTATCGAGATCCGGATCATTAATATTCAGTTCCTCGGCCTTTCGCAGGCACATGTGAGCCTCTGGCAGTTTTTGCAATTTCCAGGCGGCATAACCGCTGCGATAAAACAGGAGTCCGCCGTATGTTTTGAGGTCGAACTGTGATGATTTCAATAGTTCGGCATTCATTTGATAGACGTGTGCGTAGTCTTTTTTCTGCCAGTATGCATTGGCCAGACCGAGTTTGGCTTTGTATAAATCCGGCTTAAGCTTGAGGGCCTGCTGGTAGTTGTGAATGGCATTGTCGAACTGTCCCATCAACATCTGCGAAAGGGCCAGATTGCTGATGGCCATATAATCGTATGGCACCTGTTTAATGGCGGTGATACATAAATCCTGGGCTTCCTGCGCACGTCCATGCTTGATGTAGAGCACTGAGAGATTCACATTGGCAGGGGATGAATCAGGGTATTTTGCCAGAGTATCTTCCCAGAGAGTCTGTGAGTTCTGCCAGACATCATTCTGCCATCTGGTCATGTAGGCATAGGAAAAAATCACGACCGCAGCCAGAGCGGTTGCGAGGAGTTTCGGGAATTCAGGAGATAATTTCGGGTGCTGAAGCCTGAGTTCCCAGAGTCTGGCCAGGCCGTATCCCAGCAGGACACACCAGCTTAATGAAGAAATCAGGGCATAGCGGTCAGCCATGACCTGCGATATTGGCAGGATATGCGATACCGGAAGCAGAAAGATATAAAACCAGATCACAAATACCGTGAAGAGAAACCTCTTCTTTATAAATGCCAACAACACAGAGCCTGCAATCAGAACATTGATTCCCAGGAATGTCCAGGCCTGCCATTGATGTGGATCTGTATAGAGTTTTATCGGATAATCAGCCGCGTAGTTAATGGTGAAACCAATGAGTTTTATGTATTCGATAAAAATCTGGGATACTGCCAGCAGATTGGTCCAAAATGAACCACCATGATATGGTTTGATCCCTCCGACTTCGGACATCATACTTACCAGTCGAATGATCATGGGGATCACCAGTATGAACAGGGGGATGTATAAAATAAGTCGTTTTTTCCAGAATCCAGGATCTTTGTGATGAGCCTGAAGGGCGAAATCCAACACGACCATCATGGCAGGGATAACCAGAGCAGTGGGTTTTGAAAGAATCGCCAGCACAACCATAATTCCGCTGAGCGCATAGCATAACATAGAACCAGCCCTTGCCCTGATAAACGTCCAGAGACTCAGGAATGTAAATATGCCCAATAGAGGTTCCTTGCGGGCATAAAGCCATGCAACACTCTCCACATGTATGGGATGCACGGCAAACACGAGGGTGGAGATTGTGGCCCAGGTAAAACTTAGCGTTTCGCCCACAGAGAATGCCTTGAAGAGTTCCAACAGGAACAGCCAGCAGAAAAGTACCATCAGATAGTATAGGGTAATGCTGTGCAGATGCATGCATAAGACAACGTTTTCTTTCCATAGGGTAAAGTCTATCAGATAGGAAAGGTCGCGTACCGGCTGATAGGTAGATCCTTTGTGGAAACTCAGGATCTGCCCGAGATTATCCAGGCTCAGCGAGTGAATCGTGGTTCGGTTGAAAAGGGCCGGGTCATCCCAGTTCGTGGGATCATTATCGAGGATGTTGGAATAGATACCGAATGCCAATACGGCAATTGCTGCAAATAATATCCAGCGGGTTTTTGTGTTAGTCATATTTTTTTCTGTCGTCAATTTATAGGTTCCTTTCATCATCCTGGTAATGATTTTTTCATGAAATTCCGGCCATCCTCAGAAAAGTTGAGCATCAGGCAGATACCTTATAGTCCGGTGGCGCAAAGATCATGACAAAAGTGGCAAAGAATTCCGGATCGAATTCATGGACCATTTCATGTTTCATATATTTGAGCGCTTCAAAGGTTTCCTTGGCCTGCTTGTAGCTGCGCATTGTAGTGAGTGCATCAAATGTATCGGCAATGGCGCAGATGCGGGCATAGAGATGGATTTCATCGCCTTTTTTGCCGTAGGGGTAGCCTTTGCCGTCGTGCTGTTCGTGATGTTCGAGTATAATGTGGGCTGCCTGATCGGTCAGATGACCGGTTTCCAGCAGGATTTGGTACCCCAATTGAGGGTGACGTTTCATGACCTCCCACTCCGCCTTGTTAAGATCGGTGGGTTTGTTCAGGATGGACAGCGGCACCTTGGTTTTGCCGATATCATGCAGGAAAAATCCGCAACTCAGCGCTTCAATGTCGTGTTTTCCGCCCTGAAGCCCGAAAAGCTTTATAGCCAATGCGGTCGCAAAGATACCCACGTTCACGCAATGGGTATATGTATAGTAATCGTGGGCTGTTATACGGAACAGATCCTGCATAACGGCCTGATCCTCTACAATATTCTTAACGAGGCACTTGATGGATCTCTTCATATCGGCGATGGTATCAGCTCTGGGGTCGTCAAATGCGCGCTGCATGGTATGTGTAGAGGATGTGTAAAAAACCTTGGCCTTTTCCGCAGAGGGAATACGAGGGTTGGAAAGAATCTTGTCCAGATGCCTGGCGGTGTATTGCTGAACGTGTTTTTGGTCATGGTCTTTGACAAAAAGCTCTGTGGTGCCGGACTCGATCAGCCGGTTCCTGTGTTGTTCGCTAAAGGCCACATGCTTTCCGACAAACAGGATGTGCTTGCCCTCCTGTTTGATGTAGAGCTCGAAGCGCTTCTCCTCATTGATCTGCATGATCTCGAGCAGAATAGGGGTATAATTCATATTGTGCAATATCGGAATAATGAACATGGTTCTTTAGGCAGAGAGTATTTCTGTACTTTGATTTTAATCGCTGATATATCTACGCTCACCAATGTGATGGAGGTTGGTATGAGCATTTCGGTGAAAATGCAGCAATATGCCCTGGGTTCATCCTTTATTCGCAAGATGTTTGAGGAAGGAGCCAGGTTGAAATCCGAGTATGGGGAGGCCAATGTATTTGATTTCAGTCTCGGCAATCCTGATATAGCACCGCCCCCAGAAGTACTGCAGGCCATGTGTGAAGAGGCCGTCAGCATGTTTCATGGTTACATGCCTAATGCCGGATATTTGGATGTACGCAAAAGAGTAGCCGAGTATGCAACAGGAGAATATGAGGTCGAACTTATATCTGAAGATATCATTATGACCTGCGGCGCCGGAGCCGGTATGAACGTTGTTTTGAAATCCATAATCGATCCGGACGACGAGATTATCGCCATTGCTCCCTACTTTGTCGAATACCGTTTTTATGCCGAGAATTACGGAGGAAAACTTGTTTCCGTGAGCTGTGACGATACATTCCTGCCCGACCTTGATCGCATCCGATCCTCCATCAGTGAGCATACCAAGGCCATTATCATAAATTCGCCCAATAATCCCAGCGGCAGGGTGTATCCTGAAGAAATATTGGCCGGTTTCAGCAAGATGCTTGAAAATTATCCCCGGATTATGCTCATTTCCGATGAGCCCTACCGCAGGCTGGTCTATGACAACCGCAAGGTGCCCTCGGTATTGAAGCTGATTCCAAATTCGGTGGTGGTTACCTCTGCCTCGAAGGATCTTTCCCTTGCCGGCCAGCGTATCGGATACATCGTCCTTGGCCCGGGCATTGAGAATAAAGATAATCTTGCCAATGCGCTGATCATGGCCAACAGGATTCTGGGCTTCGTCAATGCACCTGGCCTGATGCAGCGTGTACTGGCCAGGTGTATTCATATGAGTATCGATGTAAATATTTATGCCCGGCGCAGAGATGCCCTGTGTGCAATTATGGACTCCGCCGGGCTTGAATACGCACCGCCGGAAGGGGCCTTTTATTTGTTCGTGAAATCACCCATCCCCGATGATGTGGAATTCTGCAGTGTCCTGCAGAAAGAGAAAATCCTTGCGGTACCCGGTACCGGCTTTGGATATCCCGGCTACGTCAGGTTCGCCTATTGTTGTGAAGAGGACAAAATCAAAACCGCCAGCCCAGGCCTTCTGCATGCGCTAAGGAGTCTGTAGGCGTATTTGGACGACTTAGAAGGGTATGTCGTCGAATTCGCCACCGCCGGAAGGATTATTAATAGTGGTTGGCTCAGCAATTGATTCGGGTACATAGTCCTGCGACTCGGATGAGCTTAAGATCTGCATCTGGTTGGCAACTATTTCCGTAGTGTAGCGTTTGTTGCCATCTTTGTCGTCCCAAGACCTGGTCTGGATCCTGCCCTCAATGTAGATCAACTTGCCCTTGGAAAGCAGCTTTGCACAATTTTCAGCGAGTTTGCCCCATGTGACGACGCGGTGCCATTCCGTTCGCTCCTGTCGTTCCCCGTTTTGGTCATTCCAGATTTCATTTGTGGCCATGGTAAAGTTCGTGACTGCTTTGCCGCTTGGTGTAAATCGCATCTCCGGGTCCTTACCCAGTCTGCCAATCAACATGACCTTATTTATCGATCCAGCCATAGCCCCTCCTATTCTTTTCTCATGAGCTAACTCGGTTTTGTCTGATAAGTCAAGATCTGATATTAATTTGATAATGTATCATAAATAAAGAGTTGTGATCATTGCTTGACACCTTCATACCCTTACGATAAATCTTATCCATGTCTATACACAAAAACACAAAGTATATCTTTATTACCGGAGGCGTTCTGTCTTCTTTGGGTAAGGGATTGGCTGCGGCCTCTATTGGTGCCGTAATGGAAACCAGAGGATTGAGGGTAACCAATATCAAGCTGGACCCGTACATCAATGTCGACCCAGGCACCATGAGCCCATTTCAGCACGGCGAGGTCTTTGTTACCGAAGATGGTGCGGAAACCGATCTCGATTTGGGGCACTATGAGAGATTTACCTCGGCCACCTTAAACGCCAAGAATAATTTTACAACCGGGCAGGTGTATGACAGCGTCATTCAGAAAGAGCGCAACGGAGAGTATCTCGGCAAGACGGTCCAGGTAATTCCTCATATTACGGACGAGATCAAGAGGAGGATCAGGCAGGTCTCAGATGGCTACGATCTTTCCATTATCGAGATCGGCGGCACGGTAGGCGACATCGAATCGCTCCCTTTTCTTGAGGCCATCCGGCAGTTTGGCTTTGACATGGGACGAGAGAATGTTCTTTACATACATCTGACGCTCGTACCCTACATCAGTACCGCCGGAGAGCTGAAGACCAAGCCTACCCAGCACTCGGTTCAAAAGCTCAGGGAAATTGGAATACAACCCCAGATAATCTTGTGCCGGACGCAGAAAAAACTCTCAAACGAGCTCAAAGACAAGATCTCCCTGTTCTGCAATGTGGAAAAGGATGCGGTGATCAATGCAATCGATGTCGAGAACATATATCAGGTACCGCTTGAATTTCACCATGAAGGACTTGATGACAAGATTGTTGATTATCTCAATATCTGGACCAGAGAGCCACGCATGGATGAGTGGAAGGATCTGGTAGAGAAAATTTACAACCGTGATCACGAGGTGAACATTGCCATTGTCGGAAAATACGTCAAGCTGACCGAATCATACAAAAGCCTGAATGAAGCCCTGGAGCACGGAGGTATTGCCAACAATACAAAAGTCAACCGCATCTTTGTGGCTTCAGATATGCTGGAAGAATCAGATGATATTGGCCGTCATTTTGAAAACATTCACGGGATCCTCATACCGGGAGGATTTGGAGAGAGAGGCATTGAAGGCAAGATCCTGGCCGCCCAATATGCACGCGAGAACAAGATTCCTTTCTTCGGGATCTGTCTGGGTATGCAGATGGCAGTGATTGAATTTGCCAGAAATATCTGCAAGATGTCCGGGGCCAACAGCACCGAGTTTGACCCGGATACAGCCTATCCGGTTATCGATTTTCTGCCCGAACAACGCAGTATTACCAGAAAAGGCGGGACAATGCGGCTGGGTGCGTACCGCTGCCATATTGCGCCTGAAAGTCTTGCCATGCAGGCCTATGGCACAAAAGAAATATCTGAAAGGCATCGGCACCGCTATGAAGTCAACGACAAGTTCGAGCAGGAACTTATTGAATGCGGTATGGTTATCAGCGGGCGCAATCCGGAATCGTCTCTGGTTGAGATCATGGAGTTAAAAGACCATCCCTGGTTTTTAGGTTGCCAGTTCCATCCGGAGTTTAAATCCAAGCCGATGAAAGCGCAGTCTCTTTTCCGTGATTTTATCAGGGCGAGTTACCTGTATTCAAACGGCGGAGAGTGATGCCGGCTGTCAGTGTAGGAAATGTACATATAGGACGGGGTGATCTTGTTTTGATCGCCGGGCCGTGTGTGATAGAATCCAGAGAGCACGCCCGTTTTATGGCCGAGACTTTGCGTGATATCACCGCCAGGATTGATATCGGCTTTATCTTTAAAGCCTCGTTTGACAAGGCCAATCGTACTTCACTAGATGCCTACCGCGGGCCGGGAATAGTAGAAGGGCTCGACATACTCAAAGAGATAAAGTTTTCACTTAAGGTCCCGGTAACCTCGGATATTCATCTGCCACAGCAGGCCGTAGAGGCGGCTTGTGTGCTCGATCTGATCCAGATCCCGGCATTTTTATGCCGGCAGACGGATCTGCTCATTGCAGCCGGGTTAACCGGTCAACCGGTTAATATCAAGAAAGGTCAGTTCATGGCGCCCTGGGATATGGCCAATGTGATCAAAAAGGTTGAAAGTACGCACAACAACCAGATAATGTTAACCGAACGGGGAACGTCTTTCGGATATAACAATCTGGTGTGTGATCTGAGAAGTCTGGATATTATGCGAAAGTTTGGCTGGCCTGTGGTGCTGGATGTGACCCACAGTCTGCAGCTGCCTGGCGGGCAGGGAGAATCTTCGGGCGGAAACCGTGAATATATTGCCAATCTTGCCAGAGCAGGTGCCGGCTTCGGGCTGGATGCCCTATTTATGGAGGTACACGATAATCCTGAGGATGCACTGAGTGACGGGGCTAATTCCCTGAAAATAGACGATCTTGAAGAGTTGCTTAAGCAGGTTAAGCAGATCCACAAGGTGCTTAAATGAAATCAATCAAGATGCTCATACTGGATGTGGATGGTGTGCTCACTGATTCCAGAATCTACTTCAGCGATGCCGGTTATGAGATGAAAGCCTTTAACTCCAAGGATGGTCACGGGCTTAAACTCCTCATGCGGGCCGGTCTGGATGTGGCCATCCTCACCGGCCGTGCTTCCAAGGCCGTGGAACATCGTGCAACTGACTTGGGAATTTCACATGTCATCCAGGCCGCTAAAGACAAGAAACAGGCGCTTTTGGAACTTGCTGAAGTTGTTGATGTGGATCCGTCTGAAATGGCATACATGGGAGATGATCTGGTTGATTTGCCACCGATGACGCTGTGTGGACTCAGTATCGCTCCAGCCGACGCGGTTGATGAAGTCAAAAACAGAGTCGATATCGTCACCAAACTTCCCGGGGGTTATGGTGCTGTCCGTGAGGCGGTGGAAATCATCCTCAAACGGCTGGGCCTGTATGATACGGTGATGGAACGCTATGTGGTATAAAAAACTACTCATTGCTGTAGCCGGGGTAGCAGCTATTGGAATGATACTGCTCTTTTATGGATGTGATGGGGAGACTGAGTCAAATATTGTCGGGAATGGGCCAATATTGCGGTCGGGACACAATATTGTTCTGCATGAAGCCCAGCATGAATCACGGCCGGCCCTGGCCATATCTGCGAGTGAGGTGGTGGAAAAGCCGAATCAGGTTGTTATATTAAATGATTTTAATCTCATTCAAGCCGGTCGTCTGAACATCCAGGGAAAAACCGCCAGCTATGATATGAAACACTCGGTGCTGGAGGTAAAGGGTGATGTGACCCTGCAGACCAGAGACGGAGTCAAGGCCTTTCTCAACGGACTTATCTGGGAAAGGCGGACAAAGAAAGCCTATACGGATAACCCGGTAAAAGTGCAGGCTACCCAGGGACTAATTGAAGCAAGACGGGCCGAGTTCGACGACGATTTTACATCGATACGTTTTATTGGCGGTGTACATGCGAAAATATCTGAGAATTATATTATTGATTAGTTTGCTGATGCCTGGTGCCACTGTTGCCGGCGAGCTTATGGCCTCCGGGTCTGAAGCCGATATGATCGAAGTAGAAGCCGATATGCTTGATGTCAATACGGACAAAGGTGAGGCGATATTTCAAGGCGATGTAAAGGCCAGGCGTGGCGATATGGTTATAACAAGTAAGATCCTAAGGCTGTACTATGATAATGCTACACATAAGGTAAATGAGTTGATTGCTGAGGATGAAGTTGTTCTGTCATGGCAGGATAAAAAAGGCCTGTGCAATAAAGCAGTCTATCTCCTGGATGAGCAGAAAATCATGCTTTTAGGAAATGTTAATATTACCCGGGGTAATGAGATGCTGTCCGGGCAGAAGGTTACCTTCGACATGGCAACGGATCGACAGATTGTAGAGGGCCAGGGAGGGCGGGTAAAGATACGCATCAATCCCACCGAGGAGTCAGGCATACTGCAATGGGAGAAATAATTCTAAAGGCTCAAGCGCTTGAAAAAAGCTTTGGCAAGGCCCATGTTATCAAAGGACTGTCAATTCAGTGTTATCCTGGTGAAATCATTGGCCTTCTTGGTCCTAATGGTGCCGGCAAGACCACAACATTTTATATAATAGTCGGCCTGATACAACCGGATAAAGGACAGGTATTCCTCGGGCAGGAAAATATTACCAATATGGATCTTTCCGCCAGGGCAAAACAGGGTATTGGCTATCTACCCCAGGAGCCTTCAGTATTCAGAGGCTTGAGTGTTGAGGAAAATATAACCGTTCCCCTTGAAGCCAAAGGCATAAAAGGAGCATCCTTGAGGCAGGAGCGCGATGATATCATCTCGGCCTTTGGCCTTGAGCAGGTCAGGAAGAATAAAGGGGTTTCTCTTTCCGGAGGGGAGAGACGCAGAGTTGAAATTGCCAGGGCATTGGCTTTGAATCCGCTCTATTTGCTTCTCGACGAACCCTTTGCGGGGATTGACCCCATTACAGTCAGAGATCTTCAGGATATGATCATAGACTTGAAAAAAAAAGGAATTGGTGTCATTATTACAGATCACAATGTTAAGGAAACATTAAAAATATGCGACAGGGCTTATATCATTCACCAAGGTTTGGTGATCGAAGAAGGATCACCTGAAGATGTTGTGGCGAATGCACAGGTACGACAAATATATGTGGGCAATGATTTTACGTTGAACTAAAAAGGACACCATTGATGGCACTGGAGCTGAAACAACATCTAAAACTGTCTCAACAGCTTATCATGACACCTCAACTCCAGCAGGCAATCAAGCTGCTGCAGCTTTCCCGCCTGGAACTTAATGAATATATAACCGAAGAGCTGGAAACGAATCCGGTGCTTGATGTGGATATCAGCACCCAGCGCGAAAAAGAACAGATAGACCTTGAAGATAGCGCACTCTTGAAACGGAAATGGGAGGCGTATCTTGAGACCTATGGGCAGGATAACATCCCCTACTACGAGGATGATGAACGGCCTTCGCTCGAGGCAACGACCAGCAAACAGGAAGGGCTTATAGATCATCTCCTGTGGCAGCTTCGCATGAGTGATTTTACTGAAGATCAGCGCAAAGTCGGAGTGTTCATCATCGGCAACCTTGATCACAACGGCTTTCTGAACATCGATGAGAAAGTCATATGTGAGGCAACCGGAACTGATCCGGAATTGGTTGCTTCCGTGCTCAGGCGGGTTCAGACCTTTGACCCGACGGGAATTGCCGCCCGAGACCTGAAAGACTGTCTTTTTATACAGGCCCGTTTGTTCGACCTTGAAGATTCTCTGGTGTGGAGGATTATTGATGGTCACCTCGAGGATCTTCAGACCAAGAACTATGACAAGATAGCCCATGAACTCGATGCAACGGTTGATGATGTGGCATGCGCCGCCCAGATTATAACTCAGATGGAACCCAGACCCGCCAGAGATTATTCAGATGAACCACCGCAATATATTGTTCCGGATATCTATGTGGTTAAGGTGGAAGATGAATTTGTGATAGTCCTGAATGAGGAGGATGTTCCCACCCTGAAGTTGGACAAGGAATACCAGAACATGCTGGTATCGGACAATACCGGGAAGATGGCCAAGGAGTATCTGCTGGAGCGAATCAAGTCTGCCCAATGGTTGATCAAGAGCATTCAACAACGTCAGAGCACACTGTGTAAGGTTACTGAAAGTATCGTTAAGTTTCAAAGGGCGTTTTTGGAACAGGGCATCCATCGTTTGAAGCCGCTGGTACTCAGGGATGTGGCTGATGATGTGGGTATGCATGAATCTACCATCAGCAGGGTCACCTCGAATAAGTATGTCCACACCCCCCAGGGTTTATTTGAACTGAAATATTTTTTCAATAGTGGAATATCCAAGAGTGACGGAAGTTTTGTAGCCTCACAGAGTGTTAAGAGTGAAATCGAAAATATTATCAGATCCGAGGACTCCAGGCATCCTTTAAGCGATCAGGCAATAGCCCTGAAGTTGGAGCAACGAGGGATAAATATTGC
>JAFGIF010000020.1 GCA_016929755.1 Deltaproteobacteria bacterium
ATTGCGGGGCTTGTTAACATTACAGGCCCGCGTGCAGGATACCGGGGTGATGCCTGCGTTCCTGGCCTTGCTGTGATAGACCGCGATGGAGGCGGCCCTCTTCAGTGTTTCTCTGTCGGGCTCTACACCCGGCCTGGCTCGCAGGACCACATGGCTCCCCGGCATAGAGCGCACGTGAAACCACCAGTCATCAGGGTTTGCCACCCGCGTACTCAGAATATCATTGTCGATATCGGTCTTGCCCACCAGCACAGTCCAGCCGCCGGGCAGTTCATATTCATGCACGTCCGGTTGAATCGATTGGGTGTATCGATCGTCCTTTCTCATATATCAGCTTTCCGGATTGTGCCGGGTTTGCGGCCCCTGGCTTTTTTTTCATATCATACTTGCAATAAATACCGCTACAGAGATACTCCGGTCACGGGTCAATATTACAGCGATTGATAGATGGAAGAGAAATTGAAATGGGCAAATCCCGGGCCATAAATTATCATGAAAAACAGACCGGCAACCCCTGTCTTGAATCAATACAAACCGCTATTGTGCGAATCTTCTTTTACAAGGGTGATTTCAACTCGGCGGTTGGCCTGCCTGTTTTGTTCTGAGTTATTGTCCTGCAAGGGGAAATATTCGGCATAGCCCTGGGCCGAGAGGCGCTCAGGGGCTACCCCGTGCATGCATAAAAACTTTATCACGCTCACGGCGCGCTCTGTCGAAAGCTCCCAGTTGGAGGGGAAGCGCGCAGTAAGGATAGGAACGTCATCGGTGTGCCCGGCCACGACTACCTGGTATCCCGGATGCCGGGCGATAAAGTCCGCCAGATCACCAAGCGAAGATTTAAAATCGGGGATCAACTCCGCCCGGCCGACCTCAAAGGTGATGGGTTCGCCCAGGACAAAGACCGGTTGGGCCTGGTCCCAGCGCACGCTAAAGGCCTGGTCGGTGGCGAGCAATTGATCGACTTCATGCCGCATTTCCCGTTCCGGCGTGGATTGCATCCGGCTTGTATTTTGTTCGACTTGGGAAAGCTTAGTCGCCTGTGCCGAGACACGGTTGTTGGCAGTGGAATAAAGAAGAATGAAGAATATCAGCAGCAGGGTCATGATATCGACCATGCTCCAGAGAAATGGCTCTTCTTCCTGGGGCCACCTTGCAAGAAGCTTCTGTATGCGTGTGCGCTGGCGTTCGGATTGTTCCAGGCGTTCTTTAAGTTCCTTATTATCAGACATGTTGTCGCCGGCTCCTGTCCTTATAACGGGGAAAACTAGAACTTATAATTTTATCATCCTCTAGAGGTCCCCGATCGTGCAGGACCTTTTCGATCAGGGCCGGGCTACTCGAAGTAGAACTCAAGTGCATGCTCAGATAAGATTGAAGACGGTACGCAATGGATTTGGGATTTTTGGACTCGGCAATGTCAATAAGGCCTTCGAGTATTACATTCAAAAAGAGCGCCTCGTGGCGGATATGTTCGGAGAGCTTTTTGGCCAGGGGCAGAAAACATAAATTGGAAAAGAGAAGACCATAGAGGGTAGTCAGGAGAGACAATGCCATGCCCGGACCGATCATGCTCGGGTCGCTCATGTGATTCAAGATATTGATCAGCCCGATTATGGTGCCCACAAATCCGAATGCCGGGGCAAATTTTGCCAGGGTGTTGAGGAGGTTGACCTGCGCCTCCTTGGCCGAGAAATAAAATTCATACTCTTTCTCCATGATGCAGTGGATCTCGTGGCGGTCATATCCATCCACTATCAGTTCGATCCCCTTGCGCAAAAAGATATTATCCGCCTTGTCGCCGGCCGTGTTCAGTTCACGCGGCCCTGAGATGCGCCGCAGACGCGCCAGGTCTTCGATTTGCCGCACCAGATCTACATAATCCGGCTTCTTGTATCCCCAAACCTCTTGCAGGCTTACCTTAAGATCTCTGAAAATTTGCCAGGGATAGGCCAGCAAGCCACACAACAGAGTTCCTCCCAGAACCAGCAGACAGCTCTTAAGACTCGTGATAATCTCGATTCCACCAAGAATAGAGCTGATCAGGATCAGAAATAACAATACCCCTCCGGCTACAAGCATCTTTTGCATCATCTAACGCCTCCGCGTACAAAATTATACACGTATTTAAAAAGCATCTTGTGTGCCATGTCCTGAAAAACGCCTTCAGTCAAAGGCCCCGCAGGGGTTCGGTAGGTAGATTTTGCCCCCTTATAACAATGTTTATAAAAGGTTGCCCGGCTGGCGTTTATTTAGTCAGATCAGGATTCATTCCCTTTGGGGCACGCCTTGGACAGAAACTAGTTTGTATGGTTGAAACAAAACATTTAATTACGCAAAAATTTCCCTTCGATCTATCTGCCCCTTGCGAGCTAGCAGATGAACCGATATAGTGGCAAGATAGATACGTTGAAAGAGGGAGTATGGGGCTGTTTAAATTTGATTTTCAATATCTCATTATATCGGCCCTGGTTTCATTGCTGGTTACGGCCGTAATCGTTTTTTTCATGAAAATCGTGCAGCCGGATCTGATCGTTTCAAAGGGTGGCACCATCCTGTTTATTTACATAGGCGTCTTTACCGCCAACCTGATCATCGAAGCGGCCCGGCAGCGTCTCGAGAAAAATTCATACAATAGATAATCCATCTTTTTCACATCTGGTTATTAAAATAAAAAGAAGGAAGGATAGTGTTCATCCTCCCCTCTCAAGTTTCATATAGATTCGTGTTCAGCGGCAGGCCAGCGCAAAATTCTTCAACGTGGCATAATGATTTTTATTATCGTTCAGAAACTTCAGAATCTCTGCGAAATGCTCTGCCTGCTCTTTATCAGCCTTGATCGTAATTAGATTATTATTAAAATTTATATCTTTTCCTATATACTCAGTTAACACTGATTCGAGATATTCTTTTTCAAGAGGTTTCGTATTATCGAAAGGCAATACTCGTAATTCGGATGACTTTTGATTCCCCGGCAAATAAATTGCGCCAGAAGTAAAATCAACCGCCAACGCCACCACCCCAGGAATTATATAGAAAAAAAGCCCTGCACAATCCAATATCAGCACCGGAAGATCTATTTCTCCTTTTGTTTGACCACGTCTTTCAGGATACAAAAAATATCCGCATGATGCACAACTCATGATGCAAAAAATCAGAACCAGTATCGACGTAATCTTTCTTGCTTTTGTTTTTATCATCGAGTTCCTCCTGAAAAATTAATTTATATCTTTTTCAATTATGTATCGGAAATTTTACTATAAGCTTAATTATGAAGATACCGTAAAAAAAATTATATTATAATTACTTTATACCTTATGATACGGCCATGTTTTGAACACAATTTTGAAGAGGCATTCTTCAAACCACTCATTAAGTTATCTTGAAATAAAACAAAAATCGTGCAGATACTCTCTTTAGCTAATCAATATTCAACCGATTATTTGTATATGAAAATTCTTTGTTATGAAATTACAACATATAAACGGTTCAAAGGAAATTAAATGGATAAAATATCCCCATCTACGAGAGGTGACAAACTTGTGCAATATTCCTTTTTTATCTCAATTTTAATAGTTTTTGTTTTAATCCTTATTGACATTCTGTTGAAGAGGAGGTCTGATTATTGGGAAAATATATTCGTTGAAATGTTTAGTCCATTTCTCAGCATCTTATTAGTTGGATTTATACTTTATGCATTAAATGAAAGAAGCAGAAAAAAAAGCGAAAGAAGATTACAGATACAAAGATACCTGGATGAAATTGATTTTTATAAAAACGATAAATCCGAAGTGGCATCATTGAGAATACTTGATTGTATAATCAGGTTAAATTTGCTCGGCATTTCAAAAATTGATCTAACCAATTGTTTTTTAAAAAACATAACATTCAGAAATAAATTGGGTATCCCGTTAAACTTAAAAAAAGCATGCTTCGAGGGTGCGAATCTTGAATACTCAGTTTTTAATAGTGTTAACCTCGAAGAGGCAAATTTAAAAGATGCGAATATTAAGCATGCTTCTTTCGCTCATGCTATTCTTAAAAATGCCAACATGCGAAACGCTGACATCCAATGGGCTAATTTTGAATATGCGAAACTAGAAAACGCTTGTCTCGAAAATATCAAGGGATCATCTGCTATTCTTAATAATGCAATTTTAACCGGTGCAAACATGAAAAACGCTGATCTATTTGAAGCTGACGTGACAAACGCAAATTTTGAAAATGCAGATTTAGAAAATGCGAATCTCCAGGAAATCCAGGGTATCAAAGTTAATTTTAAAGAGTCCTTGTTAAAGGGAGTAAATTTCAAGTTGGCTAAATTGTGTGGGGCGAATTTTAAAAATGCAGATCTTAAAGAGGCTAAACTTTATAGGGCAAACCTTCTTGGTGCCAAGTTCAATGGATCTTCACTCTCAGATACGAAGGGGTTAATGGTCGATCAATTAATCTTTAGTTCTGACAAATCTACGCCTATTGTAAAATCATTGTATAAAGTTCAAGGGCTGGATCCTGGTATAGAGAAAATTTTAGAGAGATATTGTCCCTCCATCTTGATGAAGCAAAAAACGGATAATAACTAGAGGGATGGAAAAATTATTTATTTTTCGAAAGACAGCTCTTTGCTCTTTTTCGGTTTTTGGTAACAAAAAAACAGAACCATTACAGGCTCTGCTGTTTGGGGCCGGTTAAATAACCTCTCAACTTTTTTTGAATTTTTTCCTGAAACCCAGGATACCCAGCAACCCGGAACCAAAGAGAAACATAGTTGCGGGTTCCGGTACCGGAGCTGGTGGTACATTGTTCAGGCTGCCTTCTCCATCAAGACCCAGATTTCGAAACCTCATATACCAGTTGGATATATCACCCGGAGTATTATTGAATACTATCGTAAAGGTGGCGGTTGTCTCGAATAAATTGCTTCCTGTCAGACCATCAGCTGCAGGATTAATTAGTCCGTATTGAACACCGTTGGTTGTGTTTGGGACAAAATCAAATACAATTCCCCCATTACCACCTTGAAGATTCGAATCGGTTGATAATTGCCAATAGGCAGTTATCTCTGCCAGAGATCCTGAACTTGGACCTGATAAAAACCCATAGGCTTCAACGGACAGGTCTCCCTCTATTTCATTTGATGTATCAAATCCAAATCCTACAATTGCTGGCGAGTTTGAATTCCCTCCACTATCCGTCAATGGGGAGGTGTTATCCACAGCAATAGTTAGCGTATTGCCCATCAGTGTGTAATCAATATCTGAACTTCCGGTTGCAGTGTATCCACCAACGATATCAGAATCAGAAAAGGTAATAGGTATACCAAGAGCAGGGCTAACAAAAACACACAATAATATAATCAGCAACCCGAAAAACTCGACCATCTGTTTCTTCATGTCTCTACTCCTACAAAATGGTGTTATGTGTACAATAAGGTAACACTCAAATTAAATAAAGCAATATCTGAAAAAAATCATATCTGAAAAACAGAAAATAAATTTCTGGGGGTGGGTGACATTACAGTTTCGTATGTCTATTCAGAAACCAGCCAGAATCAATTTTCAAGTATGGGAATTGGCAACAGGAAGGGTGTAGATATCGTAAATTTTAAATGATAATTATATGGTTTTAAAGTGTAATATTTAACTAAAATCTCATTAATTTATAACACCTATATTAGCTAATAATATCAATTAGTTAATGATGGTTTATTTTCACATGCTAATATCAATAAATCGCTTAAGAATTTATAGATATAGGCCGATACAGATTTTAATGAGACTGGCGGAAGTATAATAATTTCACATAGAGGGTCGGCTATGAAAAAAGTAACATGGTTTATATCATTGATTCTCTTATTATTTACCTTGGAAAATACATATGCAGACGATACTGAAATCTTTTCAGGGGGTGTTGTCAACGTGCCCCCGAACGTTCTGATCATATTCGACACATCGGGGTCAATGGATGACCAGATAGCAAGCAGTATATATTACCCCTCCAACGATTATTCTAATGGACTGGGTGGTGTCGGATATATTTATGATACCGAAAAGGTATACTATGTGTGGAAGGAACCCAGTCATCCTCAGGAGTTCCCAATTTACAGAGTCTTTACTGATACCACCGCCGAAGTGGGCTGTTTTGAGGCCGGAGAAGCCCTGGAAACACTCGGCCACTGGATGGGATATATCGAAAATAGCTCTCCCTTCAATTGCGGCACGACGAATGCCGAAACCCTGGCAACCGGAAATTATTTAAATTTTCTCCAAACTCCTGAAACTGATTGGGATGAAAAGATAGATGTCGCCAAGCAGGTAATCGAGGACCTGTTGGTCAGCGTAGAAGACACCGCGGTGCGTTTCGGGCTGATGCGCTACGACGAGGTCAAAAACCAGGGAGGACGGATCCTGGCTGAAATCGGTTCTACAGACGACCAGATAAAGCTTCAGATGGATGATAATGATTTCTATCCGCACGGGGCCACTCCTATCGCGGAATGCCTGGCCGAGGCCGGGTTGTACTTTGCCGGGCAGCAATCCTGGGCCGACAACTCCATTACATACACATCTCCGGTTCAGTGGAGATGCCAGAAAAACTATATCATCCTGATGACAGACGGCTGCTCGTATGCCGATGAGGGTGATGCCCATTACACGAAAGATATCCTGTTTACTAAAGCAGACTATCTCAACGGCAGCCCGATCGGTGACTACGACGGTGACACAGTGGACCCGCAGACCGATGTAAACGGCGGAACACACTGGCTGGATGACGTGGCCAAGTTTCTATACGACGAAGATATCCTGATTGATCCGGCCACCGACAATGCCGGGGTATCGTTTGACGATGAATATTTCCAACAACAGAATATTGTTACATACACCATCGGTTTTGCTACCGGCACCGATGATCTGCTGCTCCAGAGGGCCGCTGACAGCAATCACGGACATGGGGCATACTACTCGGCCGAGGACAGCTCCGAGCTTGCCACTGCATTCTCAACTATTGTCGGTATCATTCTCTCGCACAATGCCTCATTTATTGCGCCGGTTGTACCGGTGAGCAAACAAAACAGCATCTTTTCCGGCAATACCGTCTACCTCTCATTATTCAAACCCATGAATGACTCCGGATTCTGGTATGGAAACATCAAAAAATTCGGCATCGATTCTCATGGACTTATACTCCAGAAAAACGGGACACTGGCCACAGATCAAAACGGCCAGATCCTGGATGATGCCTCGTCCTGCTGGCAAGATAGTTCACTTGACGGCAGCACTACTGAGGCAGGCGGGGCAGGTTCAGCCATGCTCAATCAAACAACGAGGAATTTCTATACCTATAAAAGCGGCAACAGTTATGATCTCACATCTTCAGTAAATGCCTTTTCTACTGGAAATGCTGACATTACAGCAGCTCTCTTAGGGGTTACATCAGACCACAGAGACGATCTGATAAACTTCCTCACTGCCCGGGGCGATTACGCCCTGGGAGGACAGTTCGAACGGGAATGGGTCCTGGGCGATATTTTGCATTCAAAACCAGCCACCATGTATGACGGCAATAATACCTTGATTTTTTTGGGTGCAAATGACGGATTCCTGCACGTATTCGTTGATGACGATAAAGGCACCGACAGCACTGATACACTGGGTGATGACACCCTGAGCGAAGCCTGGTGCTTTGTTCCGTGGGATATTTTGCCGGATCTGCATCTGATCCAGGACAGCACCGCCCACCATTATTATGTAGACGGCTCACCAATGTTATACAGGGCTGGAAACAATCAGTATGTAGCCTTTGGGATGAGACGGGGCGGCAACAAGTATTATTCAATCAATATCGGGCAGTACGA
>JAFGIF010000151.1 GCA_016929755.1 Deltaproteobacteria bacterium
CAGTTAAAGCAGCATGATCAGGGTATGGATCAACTCGTCGGAGCTCATCCGAAAATGCAAAAGCTTTACGACCAGATCATGACTGCTGCAGATACCGATCTGACCGCGCTCATTCTTGGTGAGACCGGGACAGGCAAAGAGCTTGTGGCCCGTTCGATTCATTCCCGCAGTGACAGAAGATCGAAACCGTTCGTTACCATAAATTGTGCGGCAGTGCCTGAGAATCTACTCGAATCGGAATTCTTCGGACATGAAAAAGGGGCTTTCAGCGGTGCCATCACACAGAGAATCGGGAAATTTGAAAAGGCACATACCGGAACGTTGTTTCTCGATGAAATCGGAGATATTCCCTTGGGTCTGCAGGCCAAGATTCTCAGGGTTATGCAGGACAGGCGAATTACGCGTGTGGGCAGCAATAAAGAGATAGAGTTAGACTTCAGGGTTATCTGTGCTACAAACCGGCCGATTGAAGATATGATAAAACAGAGGCTCTTTAGGGAGGACTTGTATTATCGGATCAGTGTTTTTCCGATCATTATACCTGCCTTAAGAGACCGCAGAGAAGATATTCCGATTCTGGTGACCAGTTTTATCGAAAAGTATGGGAAGAAGCTCAATCCGAGTATAAAAGGTATAACTCACAAGGCCATGCAGCAGTTGGTCTCATACTCCTGGCCGGGTAATATCCGTGAGCTTGAGAATGTCATCCAGCGGGCCATGGTTTCAACCACTATAGAGGTCATCGATAATTTTCCCACCCTTGATGGTGAGGAACAGGTTCAAGCACAGAAAACAGAAAGTAAAGCTAACGAAGAATCCACAATCTTTATCGATGCCAATAATGAGGCCGACTATCACTCAATCAAGAAGACAATACTTGAGCAGTTTGAAAAAAATTATTTTACTCATTTGTTGCAAAAACACGCGGGAGTAATTGCCGAAGCTGCCAGGGAGTCGGGCCTGAATTACAAAACCTTTTATCTCAAGGCCGAGAAATATAAGCTGCTCAAAAAACGCACCAAACCCGAATAGTTCGTGCTTTTATGCAATAGCGTGCGGTATTAACACCATACCCCCGAATATGTTTTGAACGTAATATCAAATGGTTAGTGTTGGCATAATTTTAGCATATTTTTCAACATGTTTTAAGAAAGGGAGGTGTGGCCCTGATGAAGCGCATGTGTGAAGTATGCTCAAAGCGTGAAGCTGTCATTCTATGCGATGCATGCGGGAAAGCCTTATGTAGCAAATGTTATGAGTTCGAGGTTTGGGGAGTAGAAAGAACCGATTTCATAATCAAACATTTCTGCAGTGCCTGTAAGGAAGATCCTGATATAAACCCCTGGGGAGCATTTGATAAGGCGGCTGGCATTGAAGAACTCATTGACAACGTCAGGAACATAATGAAACAGACTGATCATGAAGAGAAACGACTTCTCAAGGCTATGTAATGGCAGATAAGCTTAATGGAACTGCTATGCTTTTGTATGGACCGGGCTTTTTTTAATTCACTGATATTGATCAAAAATAAACCCTTCTGAATTTTATACGTTAATGCAATTCAATGAAGATGATTCAGGGTCTTCCTCCTGGTTTTTTTATTGTAATTGATTTGCAATAGCGCATGCACTAGCTAGTATTCCCCCTCGCATATCTTCTGT
The DNA here is from genome assembly GCA_016929755.1 of Deltaproteobacteria bacterium. Taxonomy (GTDB): domain Bacteria; phylum Desulfobacterota; class Desulfomonilia; order UBA1062; family UBA1062; genus JAFGIF01. The sequence continues at coordinate 1,662 of JAFGIF010000151.1, forward strand.
ATTGAAAGCAGGCCCTTATTAGTGGTAGAGGATGTGCTCAATATGAACTCTGCCGGGAATAAAAGAAATGTTCTGATCGTAGCCTGCCTGTCTTCTTTCCTGACTCCTTTCATGGGTTCTTCAATAAATATAGCATTACCATCCATCGGGTATGAGTTTGCCATAGATGCCATTATGTTAAACTGGGTGGCCACCTCGTATATTCTGGCTTCGGCCATGTTTTTACTGCCTTTTGGACGGGCAGCTGATATTTACGGCAGAAAGCGTATTTTTCTGATTGGAATCGCCATATTCAGCGTGACATCCTTGCTGGCGGCTCTATCAACGAATGTCTGTATGCTGATAACCGTGCGGGTACTTCAGGGTCTGGGCAGTGCCATGATTTTTGCCACCGGTGTTGCTATTCTGACTTCGGTCTTTCCCCTCGGCGAACGTGGAAAAGCCCTAGGGATCAGTGTGGCTTCAGTATATCTGGGATTGTCTCTGGGACCTTTTCTGGGAGGTGCGCTGACAGAGTATTTTGGGTGGAGAAGCATATTCCTGGTTACTGTGCCGGTTGGCATTTTCGTATTGTACCTGACAGCCAGGAGGATTGAAGGAGAATGGGCCGAGGCAAGGGGTGAGAAACTCGATCTGGCCGGATCAGCAATATACAGCATAACCCTGGTAGGGCTGATGTATGGTTTTTCCCGCCTGCCCTCGTCGACCGGTATCTTGATGATCATTTTCGGCATTTTCGGATTTGGCGGATTTTTATTATGGGAAGCGCGTGTTGTAAATCCTCTCATCGACCTCAGCCTTTTTAGGAAGGAAAAAACCTTCACATTTTCTAATCTGGCGGCACTGATACATTACAGCGCCACGTTCGCTATCGTATTTATCCTAAGCATCTACCTGCAGTATATCAAGGGTATGAGCGCTCAGAAGGCAGGCCTGATCCTGGTGTCCCAACCGTTGGTGATGGCTGTCTTTTCACCTGTGGCAGGCATGCTTTCAGACAGGATCGAACCCAGGGTAGTGGCTTCCCTGGGTATGTCGATCACTGCCTGCGGGATGTTTCTTCTTATATTTCTGAATGAATCTTCTCGAATTTCCTACATTATGAGCTGCCTGATTATAATCGGTTTCGGCTTTGCCCTGTTTTCCTCACCCAATACCAATGCAATCATGAGTTCGGTTGAGAAGAAATTCTTCGGGGTTGCCTCGGGGGTGATGGCCACGATGCGCCTCGTTGGCCAGGTGATGAGTATGGGGATAGTTATGATGCTGTTTGCCATTTATATCGGGCGGGTACAGATCAGCCCTCAGAATTATGATTTATTGCTGATGAGTACCAGAACGGCATTTATAATTTTTGTCATTCTTTGTTTCTTCGGCATATTTGCCTCGCTGGCCCGCGGGAGCATGCACAACCGCGAGATAAACAGCGAAAAGGACAATTAGCCCATCACCATGATTCATAATTGAAAATCGGAATAAAGGGCTCATATCATCAGATAATGTCGCAAAACTTACTTCAAAAACAGCCAGATGCTTGTCATTGATCGGATGAAGGCCAGCCAGCCGCAAAGATTGATCAGGTTGGTTGGTACCTGATGAGGCTTGATAAAATGATCAGGGTGTTTATAAAAAGAATTTCAGGGGCTAGAGAAGATATTATCTAACGAGAATATATTTAAACCGGGAGATATGATTATGGAAATTAATGACCTGAAATTTATGGCTTCGATAAATATTACAAGAGCGGATGCCCTGGTTGTGGTAGACATGCAGAATGACTTCATGCC
>JAFGIF010000152.1 GCA_016929755.1 Deltaproteobacteria bacterium
AAGATCATTACATTTGTTGAACTTTTCAGTTTTTTGGTTTTTATGCATAAATTTTCAAATTTGTTCCGCACTCAACTTCGGAGATAATTACAACTGTATTTTATTAGAATTCTTGCTGAACATTTCCGTTTCCCTCGGGCCTGAGCCATTTGCAGTGAATATTTTATCTTGACACTGGAGTTTAGTAGCTATACACTAATGTTTATATGAAAAGCAATTCGATATCTCCATTCTCCATACTCGGAAAATTCGCCCGCGTAGTAAAAATGTGGCAGCAGCTGGAGAAACAACCGCGAAGATTCGGACTTGATGAAGATCTTCATAGTTCCGAGATCCATCTCGTAGAAGTAATCGGGTCAAACGATGCGGTAGGCGTAACCGATCTTGCCAAATTACTCGGGGTAACCAAGGGCGCTGTTTCCCAGACATTGGGGAAACTGGTGAAAAAAGAGCTTGTGCATAAATATACTGATCCGGAAAACAGTTCCAAAGTTGTGGCCGAGCTTACATCCAGGGGTAAGATTGCATATTATGCCCACGAGCACTGGCACCAGACAATGGATGGTGGTTTTAAGGAATATTTTACCAACCTGCCTGAAGATAAAATCCGTTTTCTGGATGAATTTCTTTCATTGATCGAAGCATTTTTGGAAAAGAGGACATAAACAAATAAGATATTAGCGTATAGCATCTAAACAATAAAATGAAAATAAAAGTGCTGGAGAAAGTGAGCGGAAACAGGGCCGAGATGGTGCCCGATTTAGCCTTTAAACTCATGGCCCTGATGTTTGCGATCAGGGATAAAATAGTGAAGGTTGACAAGCTGCTGGATGAATTCGGTATTTGTCCGGGCCAGGTAATTGTCGATTACGGATGCGGACCGGGGTCGTATATAAAAAGGGCATCTGAACTGGTTGGGTCACAAGGCAGGGTGTATGCGGTGGATATCCACGCGCTGGCGATAGAGGCTGTCAAGAAACGAATACGTAAGGAAAATCTCATTAATGTCACAGGTGTCCTAGCCCAGGGTGAACATCGTATGCTGGATGACAATTGCGCAGATATTATTTATGCTCTGGACATGTTCCACATGGTCAAAGAGCCGGGCACTTTTTTGCATGAGTTAAGGCGAATATTAAAAAGCAGCGGGGTCCTATTTATTTCCGATGGTCACCAGAAGAGGGTGCATGCAAAGGCAAAGATAAATGCCAGCGAAGCCTGGATGATTGTGGATGAAAATTTTCACTACATGAAGTGTATCCCGCTCAAATAAAAGAAGATCGAACAGGAGGATGCTATGAAAATCGCGATATTTTATTTCTCGGCAACCGGGAATACCTCTCGTATGGCTGAAGTGATCAAAGAAAGTTTTGTTGGATTGGGTGCACACGTGGATGATTATGATATCTCCTCATATGCCAGCAGGCAGAAAAGGTATAATCTTAACCCTTACCAGGCCATTGTATTCGGGGCTCCGATTCATTCATGGCGTGCCCCTAGGGTAGTGCGTGAATGGTTGCGAACGCTGGATGGCGGGAATAAAAAATGCTCAATGTTTTTCACCTATGGGGGTTTCGGTGTACACCCCACCCATTTTACGACCAGGAAGATATTGTCTGATCAGGGCTTTGTCGTAGTATCTTCGGCTGAATTTTTAGGAGAGCACACTTTCAATCTCGGCGGATGGAAAGCCATGACAGGCCGGCCGGACGAATCCGATTTCCTGGTAGCCCGGGAATATGTTGCCGGTACATATAAACGATTTGCTTCAGAGGACCCAGAGATTCTGGGTGAACTGGAAAAGACCAACTACCGTGAAGAAGAACTCGACCTGATTGAAAGTTTTCGGTTCAATATACTTACAAAGGTTCCCTCCAGGGACGGGGAAGACTGCAGCATGTGCATGCTTTGCGAGGAGTTGTGTCCTGCCAGTGCAATGGATGCTCAAAAAGGGCTTGCCGACAAAGAAAAATGTATTGCCTGCCTGCGTTGCGTGACAATCTGTCCGGAAGGTGTGTTGAAAATAAATGACATGACACAGACATGGCCTTTCAAACTGGAAATGGAAAAAATTGACGAAGAAACCCTGCAGCAAAAGCAGAGCCGGAGCTATTTCTAGGGAGAGGATTGATCAACTCGGCGACTGGGTTACGAAGTCTGCTGCTTCGTAAATTTATCTGTGATTCAAACATTAATGGTTGGAATTATTGCAGTCAGGTTACCAAAGGAATACGATAGCCGCTTCAATAATGTGATAATCATTGAATAGTACAGATTAAACGAAGATCACTTCTCCCGTGTCGGCCTCTGTGGCATTCGGATAATTATTGGGTTTTATGTTTAATGGATTATGCCACGGTTTTCCGGTATTCTGATCTATGCGTTTTTTTAAAGTACAATTGCCGAATGAGTTGTGTTGTTTGCTTAACAAAATGATATTTTACGAAAAAATTATATTTTTTTGTTCCAGAATTATTGGATATACAATTGATAAGGTCAATAAAATATTCTGCAAGAGGCAGTACGATTCCTTACGGAATCCGGGATTATGTCCTGAAATAATTGAACAGCATCAACGTATATGATATGAGAGAAGGCCGTTGATATTACATAACTTGAAGTTTGGTTGAAAATGGAATGGTCACGACTGTTCCGGGAAAACTATAGTTTTCGATATCTATGAAAGAAAAAAAAGGCAATACTTCTTCAATTACTCAAAATAAGCATCCTGATGGGCGGCTTGATTTTTCACTGAATCTTTTGAGGTATACAATTCAGGACCGACCTAAATTCGATTTTCTGTCAGATGTTCTCACCCTTGTTTTGGAATATTCGGGTTGTGATGCGGTTGAACTTTGGCTGGAAGAGGGAAAGAACCAGCTTCGTTGCAAGGCATTTAAAAAGAGCGGAGATGTATGTTGTTTTAAAATTCTGGATGAAAACGATCACAGCGAAAACGCGAATATGCCGGGACAAGGGTCTGATGCGGATCTTGAAAAGTTATGCAGGTACATCCTGCACAACCATGGCAGCACCAAGCTGCCTTTTTATACAAAGTATGGAAGTTTCTGGACAGGTGATTCTCGTAAATCTTTTTCATTGAATACGGGCTATCCATCTCAAACTATCACAGAGAACATCTGTATAAGAGGGAACTATAGATCCCTGGCCCTGGTTCCTCTGCGTCTGGGGGAAGAAAAAATCGGCCTCATCCACTTTAAGAATAAGAACAATAATTATTATAATCTCGAGAAGATAGAATATTTTGAAACCATTGCGGCAAAATTTGAATTAGCGCTTCTTCACCAGCGTTCACAGGCCAAGATGCATGAGAGGGTAAAAGAGCTTACCTGCCTGTACGGTATTGCCCAGATTGCTTCACAGCCGGATATGTCTTTTGACCATAAGCTGTTGAATATAGTAAAGTTGCTTCCTGCAGCCTGGCAATATCCCGCTCATGCTTCAGCACGAATCATTATTGATAAAAAAACGTTTCAGACACCCTTTTTCCTGGAAGGTTCTCATAAGCAGATCGTCTCGATATCCGTAAGAGGCATAGAACGGGGAGCTGTGGAGGTTAGCTATCTGGATAATAAATCTTTGTTCTATGGAGATCCATTTCTGGACGAAGAAGAAAGTCTGATCAACAATATTGCCGGTCAGTTGGCTTCGATGATTGAACACAGGGAGACCGAAGAGATTAAATCCGAGCTGCAGAACCAGCTGATTAGAGCTGATCGTCTGTCTGCGATCGGTCAGCTAGCTGCCGGTGTTGCACACGAACTTAACGAACCGTTGAATGCGATTCTTGGTTTTGCCCAGCTTGTTATGAAGTCTGATGGAATTTCCGCCAAGGATCTTGTGGATATTAAGAAGATTGCCGATGCTTCGCTTCATGCCCGCAAGATTATTCGGGAGCTTTTGGTTTTTGCCCGTCAGGCAAAACCAAGCAGGACGCAGGTCAATCTAAACCAGATTGTAGAAGAAGAATTGAATCTGTTCGAATCACTGTGTGCCAAGTCCGGAGTTGAATTGCGGCGAGTGCTCGATCAGGATTTGCCTGAAATTGTTGCTGACAGATCTCAGATTCTTCAGGTTCTCTCTAATCTGATAGTCAATGCCCTGCAGGCTATGCCGGATGGAGGGGTGCTTACAATTAAAACAAAGTCCGAGGCTTCGATGGTTTCGTTGATCCTGGAGGATACAGGCATCGGCATGAGCGAGGAAGTTATGGAAAACATTTTTGTGCCTTTTTTCACCACCAAGGATGTTGACCAGGGAACTGGCCTTGGACTTGCAGTAGTACATGGTATCGTGAGTTCACATGGAGGTAAGATTAATGTTGAAAGCTCATTTGGTCAGGGAGCCCGTTTTCTGATCACGTTGCCGCACGACCACGATACTGTAATGGAGGTGATCTGAAGCGATGGCTGCTAGGAACAAACACATACTTGTCGTGGATGATGCACCAACAGCGCTCGAGGTTCTTGAGCGCAACCTTGTCTCCAGAAGATATAGGGTCTTTACCGCGTCGAGTGCGGTTGATGCCATCAAAATTCTCGAAAACTCCACAATTGATCTGGTAATTACCGACTACAAGATGCCTAAGGTGAGTGGTCTTGATCTGATTCGGCACATCCGGGAGAATTACAGCAGTATGGAGGTGATTATGATTACCGGGTATGCCTCGGTAAAAGGTGCGGTTGAAGCCGTGAAAATGGGAGCCGAGGAGTACCTTCCCAAACCATTCACTGATGAAGAGCTTTTTAGTGCTGTGGAAAGAGCTCTAAATAAGCTGGAATTACGCAATACGGTGCTTGGCAAGAAATCATATATAAAGCCTAATTCATTTGGTATCTTAGGTGAATCGAAAGCCGTTCGCAAGGTTCTCGCTGATATCAAAAAGGCAGCAACTGCTACTGCCACCGCGCTCATTCTGGGTGAAAGCGGCACAGGCAAGGAACTGGTGGCACGGGCTATTCACTACAGCAGTAAACGGGCCTCGGCGCCTTTCGTGCCGGTGAATTGCGGGGCTATCCCCGAAAAATTGCTTGAGAGTGAACTCTTCGGATACGTAAAGGGTGCATTTACCGGGGCAAATGAGTCCCGTGCAGGATTTTTCCAGACTGCTGACGGCGGAACAATTTTTCTGGACGAGGTCAATGAAACGAGTCCTGCCATGCAGGTAAAGCTTTTGCGTGTGCTCCAGGACAAGCAGGTATGCATGGTCGGAGCCAGGCGTACCCAGAAGATCGATGTGCGTATCCTGGCTTCAAGCAATAAGGATTTGCATGGTCTGGTAAAGAAAGGCGCGTTCAGAGAAGATCTGTTTTTCAGGCTCAATGTCATCTGTATCACAATCCCACCCCTGCGTGAAAGGCAGGAGGATGTTATGATGCTGATCTCACATTTTGCCGCCAAATTTGCTGATGAGCTGGGAAAGCCAGCACCCCGCTTTTCAGATGAAACTATCCAGGTACTGATGAATTATGCCTGGCCGGGCAATGTCAGAGAACTTGAGAATCTTGTTCAGCGGTTGGTGATCATGATCGATGGTAACACTATTGATGTTCCAGACCTGCCATCCATAATGCGGTTTTCAGCCATGTCGGAGTCGCCTCCTTTCAGGACTCTGGCCGAAGAGGAAACCGAATACGTTCGCAGGGTCCTGGCCAGTGTTGGAGGCAACAAATCGCGTGCCGCCGAGATCCTGCGCATTGATCGCAAGACACTCAGAGACAAACTGAAACCGGCCAGCAATTCTTAGAAATAAATTATTCAAAACTGGTGAATTAATCACCAACTGGTGAAAATCTCCTCACTATATCTTATTGCATATAAAATGATCTGCGCAATGGTAGAACTGTAACAAAAGATTGTATTTAGTCAAATAACTCCAATATAGTTAATTTGTTGTCTTTCAATAGAACGGTTTGTGTGAAAACCTGATCTCTGAATTTATAAAATCCCAGCGGTGGCATAACTATTGCCCTTAAGAAAAAAAGAAAAGAAAGCTGGGAGGTATTATGTCCTACAATAAAAACAATGAAAAAGGACTATGTTCAACCTGTAAGTATTTATCGAAATGCGTTTTCAGGAGTGTTTCAGCTCAGCCTGTTCTTTTCTGTGAGGAATTTGAAACTACAGAACCATCACGTACCCTCAGGGTAAACAACATGTCTCCTCCGGTAAACGATCCGGCAATTTACAGGAGGGCTGATGTTACAGAACAGTCTCCAGCAATATTTAAAGGATTATGCAGTGACTGTATTCACCGCTACAGTTGCAGTTTATCCAAATCCGAATCCGGGGTGTGGCATTGTGAAGAGTACATGTAGCAAATCAAACAAACAACGCAATGACCAAAACCGGTTTGCAGTGAAAGGAAGTATATGAACCCGCAAGACATTGAAAAGATAATTGAAAATCATCAAGGTGAGTTAGGTGCTCTCATTTCGATCCTGGAAGATGTACAGACTGAATACCACTATCTGCCTGAGGATGCATTGAGAATGATAGCCGGACGAACAGGCCGCAGCCTGGTGGATATTTATGGAGTGGCGACATTCTATAAAGCATTCAGTCTTAAGCCCAGGGGAAAACATCTTATTTCCGTATGCCTGGGAACTGCCTGTCATGTACGCTCTGCGCCCGGCATCGTTGAGGAATTCACACAACAACTGGGAATCAACCCCGGCGAAACAACAAGAGACAATGAATTAACACTGGAAACAGTCAACTGTCTGGGAACCTGTGCCCTGGGCCCGATTGTGGTTGTCGATGGCTATTACTTCTCAAATGTGAAAAGATCGGACGTCAAAAAGATTATCCAAAAGACCAGAACAGGTACCGACAAATTTGATACAGGCAGGGATGAACGGTTGTTTCCGGTCGAGGTATGTTGTCCGTATTGCAATCATGATTTAATGGATAATACGACTCTCATTGATACGTATCCCTCGATAGCACTTGGATATTCCAGTAATATGAAGCATGGAAGGGTAAATC
>JAFGIF010000153.1 GCA_016929755.1 Deltaproteobacteria bacterium
GCCGACGGAGTGGCTGTCACCAGCCCCCTGGTTTCCGGGGTGATCCCGTTCGATCACGCGCGCAACATGACCGTGGGCGGCTCCAAGGGCTCGCTCAGCGGCAACTATGCCATGGAAGAGGCCAACCTATTGGTGGCTGTCGGCACGCGTTCGGTATGCCAGTCCGACTGTTCGCGAACCGGCTATCCCAATGTGGCGAAGGTGATCAATATCAACGCCGATATCGAAACCGCCATGCACTTGAGCAAAACCATTGCCTTGGCCGGTGACAGCAGTGCCACCCTGAAGAAACTCAACGAGATTCTCAAACAGCAATCTCCCAAAATCGGCGGCAACCCTTCGAATTGGTTGCGGCAATGCCGGGCCAAGCGCGAAGCGTGGGACAATTTTCGCGAAGAACGCTATCATAATCCGTGCCTATACGACGAAGTCTGGGGCCGCAAAGTGCTCACCCAGCCCGCTGCAATCAAGATCGCTACAGACTGGGCCCGGGCCAACGATGTGGTGAGCTTTTTCGATGCCGGCGATGTACAGGCCAACGGGTTCCAGGTTGTGGAAGACGAACGCCTGGGACAAACATTTACTGATACCGGGGCCAGTTACATGGGCTTTGCAGTCAGCGCGGTCCTGGCAACGGCTTTGAGCACGAAACCCTTTTATGCCCTGGCTTTAACCGGTGACGGATCGTTTACCATGAACCCGCAGGTTCTGATCGACGGTATCGAGCATTGCGCCAGAGGCTGCCTTCTGATTTTCGACAACCGCCGCATGGCTGCTATCTCCGGCCTTCAAAATGACCAGTACCAGGCCTTTTATGCCACAAGTGACAGTGTCGAGATTGATTATGTGGCCTGGGCAAAAGCTATCAAGGGGGTCAAGGCCTTGCGTGGCGGGTATACGACTGAAAGTCTTTTAGAGGCATTAAACAGGGCCAGAGCACACGACGGACTTTCCCTGATCCATATTCCGGTCTACTGGGGAAATGACCCGCTGGGTTCTATTGGTGTTTTCGGCCGCTGGAATGTCGGCAACTGGTGTGAGGAAACCCAGGCCCTCAGGCATAAAATCGGTCTATAAAACAGGAGATAGCAAAAATGGGCAATGACAATAAAATTCAAGGGATCAACCGCAATCTTACCAGCTACGGCGACACGGAGTTCAGCAAATACATGCGCCGGGCATTCCTCTCATCGGCCGGATTCGATCGGCAGGATCTCGACCGACCGGTTATAGGGATCGTCGACACCTCATCCGATTACAACACCTGCCACCGCCAGATGCCCGAAATGGTGCAAGCCGTAAAGCGCGGCGTACTGGAGGCCGGTGGACTGCCCATGGCATTTCCCACGATCTCCCTGCATGAAATCCTGACCTCGCCCACTACCATGCTGTTTCGAAATCTGGCCGCTATGGAAACCGAGGAAATGATCCGGGCCCAGCCAATGGATGCTGTGGTACTCCTGGGAGGCTGTGACAAGACTGTCCCGGCCCAGATCATGGCTGCAATCTCAGCCGATATTCCGGCCATTTCGGTTGTGGCCGGTCCGATGATCACGGGATCTTGGCGCGGCCAGCGTCTGGGGGCCTGTACCGACTGCCGGCGCTTATGGAATATGTATCGCAGCGGGGTTCTGAACGATTCCGAAATCAGTGAAGTAGAGGAATCCCTGTGTTTTACCGGCGGCACCTGCATGGTCATGGGTACGGCCTCCACCATGGCCTGCCTGGTCGAGGCCCTGGGCCTGATGCTGCCCGGCGGTGCAACACCGCCGCATGCCTCGGGTGATAGGCTCAAGAACTGCGTCGCCTCCGGCAGGCTTGCCGTCGATCTGGCCGCAAAGGGTATCCGGCCTAAAGATATTCTCAACCGTGAATCTTTTCACAACGCCATCACGGTCCTGATGGCTTTGTCCGGCTCAACCAATGCGGTTGTACACCTTCTGGCCATTGCGAAACGCTCCGGAATAACACTTTGTCTTGACGACTTTGATACAGTGGCCCGCAAGGTACCTGTCCTGGTGGACTGCAAGCCGGCCGGCTCCGGCTATATGGAAGACCTGCACCATGCCGGTGGTTTGCCTGTCCTGCTCAAGGCGCTTGAACCACTATTGGCCCTCGATGCAATGACCATCACCTGCAAAACCATAGGCGAACTGATCGAAGATACAGCACAGCCGGGAGACTGGCAGACAACCATCCGCACCATGGATAAACCCTTGAAAGGCACGGGTTCAATCGCGGTGCTGCGCGGATCGCTGGCCCCTGAGGGTGCGGTTATCAAGACTGCTGCAGCCACCCCTGCTCTTTTGCAACACCAGGGGCCGGCGGTGATATTTGATTCACCGGAAGATGCAGTCAGACGGATCGACGACCCCGGTCTAAAGATTACGCCGGAGCATGTGATGGTCCTGCGCAATGCCGGGCCGGTGGGTGCCGGCATGCCCGAAGCCGGAGCCTTGCCCATTCCGAGATATCTGGCTCAAAAGGGTATTACCGACATGGTGCGTATTACGGATGCACGTATGAGTGGCACTGCCTACGGCACGATCGTGCTGCACTGTTCACCCGAAGCCGCCGTCGGCGGTCCTCTGGCCCTGGTACAGGACGGCGACCTGATCGAGCTCGACGTTGAATGCCGCAGGATCGATCTTATGGTTGACGAAAAGGAACTGGAAAGACGAAAACTCGAGTTCAGGCCGAAGCCGCTACCGCCGCGCGGCTGGCTTAAGTTGTATGCCGGGCACGTCGAGCAGGCCCATCTGGGAGCGGATCTGGATTTTCTTTAATAAATGATCTTGCCGGACAATAAAATCTGTCTTCGGTTTGAATCAGTCTTTGCGCCGCAAAACCGGACCGATCGGATCATCTTCAGGCAGACGATCTTCCATGGGGGTATTCTCCCAGAAATCATCATCCGCTTGCGGGCTGTTTGTCTGTATTCCTGCACAGCCGGAAAGGACTATCGCCAGGAATGCCATCAGGTAAAGAATTCTAATCATCACATTCCTCCGTTTTATCAATAATTAGGAGTTTGAATGTGTATTTACAAGTATACTTATGTTTACGACACCGTAGAATGATTTTGACTTGAAGAATGGATAAGGATCAATGTTTGAATGAAAAAAATATTTCGGATCTATAGGTAGATATAATGTTCGTGATTTGTGTTATATCAGGAATACTTTATTATCTTCTAAAAAAAAGAACAGACCGGGCCGGATTTCAGAAAACCCGGGCCCGGTCGTGTTTTTTGTTACTTAGCGTTCTGCTGAGAGATAATCAATCTCAGCTTGGGTTAATGCTCTGTCATAGATACGAAGCTCATCGATTGCACCATTGAAATCATATTCAGTGTAGCCGATCTGTCTTCCTACTTGAGTGGCCGCATTAGAATTAGCATACGTAGTAACAGCTGTATCAGTCTGAAGATTTCCGTCCACATACATTTTCATGTCTGTCCCATCATAAGTAGCGCACAGATGGTGCCAAGCACCGTCATTAAAGGATTGGTCTGAGTTTATTCTTGCCCAATCACCACCAGAGGCTTGGGATTGATCAATGAAAAAGTATGCAGGCCAACCAGCTACACCATCTTTCCCACCCCAAAGTGCATATCCAAAATTATCGGTAGCATCCGCGCATGTGTTAATAATCGATCCTCTTGTCGACATAGTGCTGTTGAACCAGACGCTGATCGAGAAAATGTTTGGCCGGATCGCCGAATAATTCATCTCGATATAGTCGCCGTCGCCGTCGAAGTTTGCTGCTTCTCCGTCAAAGGAAACGTCTCCAACTACGTTGCCATCTCTATAGGTTCCTAAATATCCAAATGCATCCGAGGCATCAACATCAAACGGGTAGTACGCCCTCACTCCTTCTTCATCGAGAATCGTCCATTCCATGCTTTGCATCCCAACTGCAGTTGTTACTTCAACTCTAATGGTGTGCTCAATGATTCCGTCTGTTAAGTTAGGAACATACCAACGACCTGTTGTACCTGAAACAGGAGCATCATCCAAATACCACTGATACGTTGCAGGCAGTGGTGTTACCGAGGTAACGCTGAATAATACATTGCCATCAACCATCAGGGTGCTCTCCAAAGGTGAGAATGTCACGCTCATGGCGTTCTGGTGGCTGCCAGCGTCTAAATCATAGAGCCCGTCGATTTCATCCCAGTCCAGTACCCTGTCGTAAATCCGGACCTCGTCGATTTTGCCTGTGAAGCATTGAGTAGTTGCATTTCTAGCCCCGATGAAGAGAGCGGCAGCCTCATCAGCGGGTAAATCAGCAACCACATCTGAAGCGACTTCGTCACCGTCAATGTAAAGCTTCCAGTTGCCTGAATCATCCAGGGTAACCGCCACGAAATACCACACATCCTGGCTCAATCCGTCCCCGGTTTCGAGTTTGTGCGTTGCTACGTTGTCATAATACGAGACCAACGCCGGAGAAGAACTGTCGTGATAGATACTGTACTGCACGTTGCCATGCGCCAGTACGCAGCCGAGCGAACCTAGATCGGCCGAGTTGAACCAGGCTGCAATGGTGTAGGTCGTCAAGTCAAAAGGATCATCACCGCCGCCGTAGGGCACATAAATGTAATCATCACCGTCGAAAACCGCACAGCCACTTTCAAAAGTTGCCCCCATGATGGTGCCGTCATATCCATTGCCGGATACATCATTGGCATTGTTATTCATTGGATAGAAGGCAATTAGACCATCTGCAAGATCGCCGTTGGTGATTTTCCAGGTCAACTCATCATCCCCCATAGAAGTCGTTGCCGTCACCTTGAGAGTGTGCGAAAACTGTCCGTCAACTTCGGGCTCGTAATTGTACGAATTCCCGATCAATCCCGGGATCACGACGTTATCAAGCTCCCACACGAAGGTGGCATCAGCCGGGTTCACCTCCACCCCGAACGCCAGCTGTGACCCGTTATCCACCATCGGGGTAAGGTCGGTCGGATAATAAGAGACGATACAACCGTAAATGGCTAAGGCCATTACCAAAGCTGCTAGAAAAAATAAAACCCTTTTCATTTACTACCTCCTTGTAAATATTTTAATAGTTGTCAGAATATCCCTCCTTGAACTGATAACAAAACATTACACCTCATGAATGGATAAACTAACCCATGCAGTGTAATAATTTAGTTTTTATCATGATTTTGTCAATAGGCTTAAACACTCAATTTTAACGGGATTTAATACCTATTCAACATGGGTTAAAACATCTATGTAAAATTAGTAATGGTTTTGCTTTTGCTTAAAAACAGATCGTTTTTCATGCACATGGAAAAGATCACTACTTATTTGTGACTAGGTGTTATTCATGTCATACAGGGGAGAAATCTTTGATAAAATAGTGATTGATGGAATAAATATTATTGTTTTTCTAATTATATTTTTCACCAGCAGTGTGCCGAGTATACAGATTCGGGTCAAAATCCCTTGTGAAGGGTTTTCCCAGATAAGGATCATTGGTCCTGCGCATATGATTATCAAGCAACTTGCGCATGGAATCCAGTACAGCAGTATGCCCGCCGTCGGCTGACAGGTTGGTCTGTTCGTGCGGATCGCTTACCAGGTCGTAGAGTTCTTCAGGCTCTCGCGGTTTTTTCCAGGGCTGGTTGGGCCTCTCGCAGAGCCTGTGGGCCCACTCCATATGACTGTTCTGGTCCAGCCCCTTGGCAATGTCGGAATAGTTGCGGATGTACTTCCATTTACGCATTCTTGCGGCCCTGGTCGGCAGATAGTGCACGTGGTAGGTCATCTCGGTAAAGACGGCCTCGTGAATCTCTCCTTGCCGCCGGCCGGTAGCAAGATCCAGGAATGATTTGCCCTGGACTTGGCCGGGAATCTGCTCCTGGGCAGCATCGAGCAGGGTCGGCATGATATCGATTGTGTTGAGCATGGCATCGAGGGTTGTTGCAGCCGGGATCTTCGCGGGCCAGCGCATGATCAGGGGAACCCCGGTGCCGCGGTCGTA
>JAFGIF010000154.1 GCA_016929755.1 Deltaproteobacteria bacterium
AAAAGCCCGGCCGGAAGCAAAGCCGTATCCAGCCATACGGCATCACTGGCCGGAGACTATGAGAGTTTTTCCGCAGTCATGGCCCAGCATGGAATCGTTGAAGCTGAAAATGAATTTGAACTGGTTTCTTTCTGCGAATCTCTCAGTGCTTACCGAAAATCAATCAATGGCAATATAGGCATTATCACTGGCAGCGGGGGACATGGAGCAATGGCAGTGGATGCCTGTTTCGCCCATGGTCTTGACGTACCGAACATTTCAGAAGAAATACGCAAGTCCATCATCTCAGAGTTGTCACCGAATGTCAGCCTGATCGCATCGGTTCGCAATCCGATCGATTTGACAGGCAGTGCAGTTGATGAAGATTTCATTGCGGTGGCCTCAGTTCTCTCGCAGATGCCGGAGATTGATTGCATTATCGTATTGCTCTTACCGTATCTGCCTGGAATATCTTCGGATCTTGGATCAAAATTGAGTAGTATCTATAAGCAGTTCAACAAACCCTTGATCGCCTATGTTCCCCATGTTGAAAAGTACAGCATGCTCATCGAAGGCTTTGAGCTTAACGGCATTCCAGTATCGCCCTTTATCGAAGGCTCAGTGCTCATGGCCAAGGCATTGCGGAGGAATAAACCATGGTAACAAATAAAACCAAAGACATACTTCTGTCTGCGAATCAGTGGGGCTGGGTCATGGAACCTGACGCCATGCAAATTCTCAAGATTGCCGGACTGGACACCCCACGCTTGTTTTTCGCTACCAGCATAGAAGAGGCTTTAAAAAACGCTCGTCTTATCGGGTACCCCGTAGTTGCCAAGATTGTATCGCCCGAAGTTGTTCATAAATCAGACGTGCACGGAGTGGTCACTGGTATCTTTGATGACGTCAAATTGCACGAGACCTTTAATCTTTTCAGCAAAATTAATGGATTCCAAGGCATACTGATCGAAGAAACGCTCTCAGGGATCGAACTCATCATCGGCGCAAAAATTGACAACCAGTTCGGTGCCATGGTTCTATTGGGTATGGGGGGAACCGGGGTTGAGATCTATCGTGATACCACCCTGAGAATGGCACCGCTAAAGCAAAATGATGCACTATCCATGATTCGATCTCTGAAAGCCCATCGCTTGCTCGAAGGATACCGGGGATCCGATCCGATCAATATAGACAAATTAAGTGCAGCCTTGATCACCTTTTCACGCCTGGCACTTAAACTAGAAGATCACATCGAATCAATTGATTGTAATCCGGTTATGTGTACCTCACAACGTTGTGTTGTGGCAGATGCCAGATTCATTCTTAAAGCAACAATGGCTTGATCAATCATCTGATCATATCATGAATGCCTGCTCCCCCTGTATGTCTGACAGGATCATAATATTCGGTTTTTCCATTGGTGGTGTCTTTTCCAAATTGCCTATTATTGTGGCTGATATTTTCGGCAGGCAACCCATTTCCTTAAGTATTCCGGTTATTGAATATTATCTTTTTGAATCATGCATACAACTGGACCATATTATCTTTCAGTTTCTCATACAAATACGACTCGACTGCGGAAAATATCTCTTTAACTTCAACTGAATCAGTAAGCACGGCATTAATTTTTTCCAAATATCTCCGATCTCTGATTTTTTCTAATGTCGGCAGAAAATTTATATCATAGACCCAACCGACTTGGAGAAGTTTGAAATCATTGATATTCTTAATATGACGAACATCTACAATCTGTCGATTCATTATATCTTCGTAAACCTCACGGGATATGTTGTTTGTATCAGGCAGGCTCAGTTCAATCGCTCTGTTGGAATGCGTTGTTGAATTACTGTAATACTCGGTTACAACCCGCCAGATGTCAAGTTTGTCTGCATCTCTGAGCAAACGTGTGTAAAACAGGCATGTCGTGGTTTCTTCGAGTGGCAGATCGGCCAAATTATGATAGGAAATAATTCGAAATATCAGATCCTTTAATTCTTCCGGGAAACAGCATAGCACCTTGTTTTCTTTCAGTATCTCTACTCCCAGCTCGGCATGATTTACAGAAAGCATATCTGCAAAGGTTTGAAAACGGGCATATTGATCAAAGCGCCCTACATCATGAAACAGGCCAATCACCTCGCAGAGCAGCAACTCGTTCTGAAACAATCCAATCTGTGAGCCGAGTTCTCGAATCTCCCGGCATACACAGCGACTGTGATCATCTTTTAGAGTTATATTTTTTTGGAAATCAGAATCCCCTGTATTAAATGAAGCAACATACGCATCGAACCATTTCCTCAAATTTCTTACATTCTCTGGTTGAATGTCAATAAAAACAGACTTTCGATCTGCATACATGGCATTTCTATAGCAGGACTAACAAATTCCAGGCAAGGTGAATATGATTAACATAACAATACTATGATGAATTGCATCAAAACCAACCATATCTGATGGTTATGCCTGCTTTCATTATAGTCCTTCGTATCTATGTTAGCTGTATTTGTCTGCCTCCGGGCTGTATATTGCTTTGTCGGAGTTTAAATATAACTGCGCTATAAATTTGATTATAGGGAACTTATTTTATATGATATCCAGTAATGCGTTCTAGTATACTATTTTAAGATCAACTATTACTACATTTTTTATATTCAATCCAAGAAAGGCTATTTAATATAAAAATATCGTGCAATTATTCATAAAATCATATTAACAGCCTAATTCTGTTTTTATTCCTGAGGGATTGACTTTGCAGGTTTGCACCGTAATATATATTCCTATGACATTAGATAGAACGTTATGTCCCATTTGTGCCTGGAGAGGAGATTGCAAAAAAAAGTTTAGTCGTGGGGAGGGGGTTCACTGCCCGGATTTCACCAAAGACCTCAGCATCAAAACACAGGAAAAAGAAATAGTGCTCTCTAAACCAGAGACTCCAAGAAAGAGCACAAAAAAATCACTACGGAGTATTTTTAAATCTTAGAACCTGTGATTCATTAAAAAACTTTATTGCAATCTGCTTTGATGTTATTATTTCCGGGGAAAATACAATTGGTTTGTACTGAATGTACAGGTTCCCACCAAAACATTTTTATCAACAGTTGAAATTACTTTAAAGGGTTGAGGGGGAGATCATGCTGCAGAAATTCGGTAAATGTCGTCAAATTATATATGCAAACGGCAATTGTGGTTTTTCATTACTCGATAATATTTTTGGTGTATACCTTGTGTTTTTTTTCCTTCCGCCCAAAGAATCCGGTCTTACCGAACTTATTTCCAACAATCCTTTTTTCCTGGGGCTTACTGTCATGGGAGTGGTCATTATTTTCGGCCGCATCATAGATTCGATTGCCGACCCCATCATCGCCAACTGGAGCGATACCTCAAAAGCAAAAATGGGCAGGCGCAAGTTTTTTCTTATCACCGGCTCTTTCCCTTTTGCCCTGCTTGCCGCCCTGCTCTTTTTCCCGCCATTCAAGACCATTTCAAACGGCAACGCACTCTATGTTGCCATCATTCTTGGTTTGTATTTCTTTTTCTATACCTATTTTATGACACCGTATCTGGCACTTATTCCGGAATTAAGCCATACCCACAAGGACAGAATCAACATTGTGGTCTACCAGGCTGTCTTCGCCCTGATTGGTGCGGGCGTCGTCATGATGGGTGTTCCACAATTGTGGCATATATTCCAGGGTATGGATTTATTCTCCAACAAAAGTGCGCTCCAGGTTGCCCTGGCATCAGCTGCTTTTATCGGATTTATTTCCATGTTTATCTCAGGACTTGTAATCGATGAGAAAAAGTATACCAAGAGCGAGCCGGCCGACGTAAAACTCTTTGAATCAATAAAGATGACCTTGAAAAACCGCATATTCCTTATTTACCTGTTTCCTACTATTCTGTACTGGTTCTCTTTCGTTATGATTCGTACAATTATCGCCTATTACCCGATTGTTCTGCTTGAAAAAGATGCCGGGTTCCAGACCCTGCTCATGGCAGCCCTCTTTGGTACTGCAGCAATCTGTTTTATTGTGATCAGCCTGTTGTCCAGCATGATAAGCAACAAAGCATTCATGCTGTTCGGGCTGCTTTCCTTTGCTATTTTAATGAGCTTGGGGTACTTCATTGATCTATTCGGCCAGTACCGGGTAACCGCAGGTTTGATTCATATGGCCCTTCTTGGAATTCCGGTTGCAATCCTGCTTATCATCCCCAATGCAATTGTATCGGATATAAGCGAGGTAGACGGCTACAGGTCAGGAAAAAAACGCGAAGCCATGTTTTTCGGCACCCAGGGTCTTTTCATGAAAATCAATTATGGAATTGCCGCAGCCATTGTGACTTACCTGTTTGCCGTTTTCGGGAAAGATGTTGCTAACCCGCTTGGAGTAAAGCTTGCCGGTCCGGTCGCATCTTTATTTTGCCTGGTGGGGTTTTTGATATTCCTGATGTATCCGCAGAAAGAGGTTGTAGAGGAATTGGAGAAAATACGAGCAGAACAGGCACAAAGTGAATCCTAAGAGGGCAATTTTGATCGGTGCCGGGGATCGCGGCACCATCTATGCTTCATACGCCGGAAAACATCCTGACCAACTCAAGATTGTTGCAATAGCCGAGCCGATAAAGGAACGCCGGGAAAAAATCGCCGCAGCCCATAATATACCTTCGCGCAATATTTATTCAAGCTGGGATACAATCCTCGCTCAGCCGGTCATGGCCGACGGCGCCATTATCGCCACCCAGGATAGAATGCATGTTGAACCGGTAGTTAAGGCCATGCACCAGGGCTATCATGTGCTCCTCGAAAAACCTATGGCATTGACACAAGAAGACTGTCAGGCTATT
>JAFGIF010000155.1 GCA_016929755.1 Deltaproteobacteria bacterium
GCAACAGCCAGGGGTTACAAAGTCAACTTTGAGGATGTGCTGCTGCTGAATGAAGGCATCGATGCATTGTTCTCGATTTTCATGTCCAGAACATTACCCGATATAGATCGGCTGAGCGAAGTTCTCGAAAGGCTCTATCAGGAGTGGCCCCAGGCCAGAGAGTATATCCGGCTCGAAGGTGGGGAAGTCCTTTTTCCCAAGGCAAATCCATATTTTATGGGGTGCAATGAGTTTGTAGTGTCAAAGACTGCCACTGAAGGAGACAAGGTTTTTCACGGCCGCGATTTTATGTTTCCGACCGGTGATATTTACCAGGAATACGCCTGCATGGGTGTATACCTGCCTGATGAAGGCTATCCTTTTATAACAGCCACCGCCCCTGGTTTTGTCGGCCAGGCCACGGCTGTGAACAGCAAGGGACTTTCCATGGGCATGGATGTCGTCATGGGAGAGTGCACCCGCAGCACCCCCGGACTGGGCTGCCTTTTGGTACTCCGGGATATTGTTCAACACTGCTCTTGTCTGGATGAAGCCGTAGAACGGATGAAGGCCCAGGGCAGAGGTGTATCATGGATTTACGTTCTGGCTGACGACGAGTGGAGTGAGACATATACAAATGGTGTCGTAGTAGAAGAGGGCATGAGTGAGGATGAAAATGGTCAGGAATTCAGCGGGCCGGACCTGTTGCCCCTGTGGGAACAGTGGCTGTTAAAGCCCTATATTGACAGGCTTGATCCGCAAATTGTGCCGGACAGAGGGCTTATGTTCAGAAATCAGGAATGGATTTATCCCCGGGAATTCTGGAACATCAATACAAATTTAACCTGGGGTGATGATTCGAAACGATTCAGAATTTATTTTCCCGACCAGATAGAGACCTGGCCGGATGTGGTAATTGCCACGAACAATTACATTATCCCCAGAATGGTATTCACCACGTTTTCGCCATGGATTCTTCTGATCAGGGATGTAACCGAGCGGGTCTGGCGTTATGAAACCTTGTTCGATCACATTGTGCCAGTATATCAGGATATTGATTTTAGCACAGCCAGAGATCTCATCGATTTTCTAAACCCCAATCAGGATATTGATTACAAATACTATGAGCCGGGCGGGCAGATAGAAGGGCATCACGTGATTATCGACAATACCGAACTAATCATGGAAGCCTTGTTCGGCTACTATGGGCCGGATGCGGAGCATAAGACACCCTGGGCCAGGATCGATCTGAAGCCGTTTCTTGAAAACATGAATTAGAGGCAGCTGCTATCCTTAAAGCCTAATATAGGTTTGGTTCGGGGCAATTATCGGTTGAGTCAGAAAAAATGCCGGCGATCAATACTTTTGCACGGCTGCTCTCAGAATGTTTTGCCTGTTGTTGAGTTTTTTTAAGCGATAAAATATTTTACAATCAAGTGAAAACATTTATCCTTTATTTTAAAAGAATATTGCTTCATGTAATAAAATCGATGTGCTATATAAAGATTATCGAGGCATTGAAATTGCAATAATTTGTATTTGCTCACATTGATACAATACGAAACTAGGAGGAAGTATGCAAAAAATTATACGAATGGTTATTTTATTATCCATCCTGTTAGCCTTTGCTATATCCGGTTGTAATTCTTCCGGCAGCAGTTCTTCTACTAGTCAGAACGAAAGTTCCAACGAGGAAACGGGTGGTGAAACAAATGATCCGGAGGAAAATCCCCAGCCGGGAATTGAAGATGTTCTGGCAGCCCAGGGTCTGACTCTGGTCAATTCGGTTACAACCGACGACGGTGATACCGGCTATCTGGCAGTGTTTGATGACAAGTTCTCCGAGGGTGTTCACGATAACAATCAGGAAGAGACGGTCCGTTTCCAGAAGTCATGCCTGATTCTCACCGGTTCGGCTTTCAACATGGGATATCAGGCCGGCTATCTGATGCCCGCGGAAACCCAGTTGATGACCTCGACGTTTTTAAAGGGTGCCCTTTGTGCCCAAATGGGTAATCTCGGATTGGATATAGATCCGGACAGTGATCTCGGCAATGCATTGTTCGAAATTTTTTATGATCAGATTCTGATCATGCTGATGAATCACTTTGATAATATCCCGGAGTTTATTCGTGACGAGATGCTTGGTGTGGCTGATGGAGCCCGGGCCGCCGGTTACGATGTGGCATTCCAGAACGTTCTTGGTCTGAATGAGGGCATGGATGCACTTTTTACCCTCCTGGCAAATCTTCTTATACAGCCTCCCGATCCGGACGAGTTCCAGGAAGGATCGGGCGCCGAAATGAGAGAACAGATTATTCGGGATCTTGAGAATCTCCAGCAGGAGTATCCGAGATTGAGAAACGATATAATCATCAATGGAGATCATCTGATATTCCCAAAGGCAAAGGATTTTGAATTTCCAAAGTTCGGATGCAACGGGTTTGTCCTGTCACAGGGAGCCACTGCGGAGACAAAGACCTACCATGGAAGAGATTTTATGTTCTCAACCGGCCATGTCTACCAGGATGCTGCCTGTGTCATGGTATATCTGCCGGACGAGGGCTATCCTTTTGTCACTGTTTCCACCCCGGGCTTTGTAGGTCATGCCGTGGGTATTAACAGCGAGGGTCTCTCTTTCGGAGTAGATATTTCACTGGCGGCCTCATTTGCCTCACAACCCGGCGAGTGCTGTTTGACCATTATCAGGACCCTGCTGCAGACATGCACGGATATTCCCGGGGCTATCGACCGTTTCAAACAGTTCCAGCGCGGGGTGCCCTGGAATTTTGTCATCGGGGATGACCAGGAAAATGCGCAATACGGTCCCGGCGTGGTCCTCGAGGTAGGTAGAAGTTCGCCCCATTTCAACGGGCCGGACCTGCTGCCGCCCTGGGAGCAGGCATTGCTATCGACCTATATCGATATGCTTGATGATGAAGAGCCGGACAGGGGTGTTATGATCCGCAGTGCAAAGTGGATATTCCCGCAGGAATTTTCATCTGTCGGTTTCACGCTACCATGGACCAGCCCATTTTTTCCCCTGCAGGACAGATGGGACCTCGGGTTCTACTTCCCCGACCAGATCGAGACAAATCCTGATATCCTGGCAGCGACAAACCATTTTATTATCCCAAGGATGCGCTTCACCCAGTTTTATCCGTTGGTTCAAATCATGTATGCAATCGAACCTCTACCTGAATCGGTCTGGCGCTATGAGACCATGCTCGGGCTCATCCTCGATAATTATGGGGAAATAGAATTTTTCGTGCCTGACCAGGACAATCCTCAAATACCGAGTGATGGCTGTGCTGCCGGCATCATTGATTTTCTCAATACCCAGAGAGGGACAGGATTCTATACCCGGGGAGATGAACCAAAGGCTATTGACGGCGAGGTAGAGGGCCACCATGTGATCATGGACAATACCGACAAGGTACTCAAGGGTTTGTTCGGCTATATGACAGATCCATGGGTAGGTGTCGAGTTAATGCCTTTTGTTGAGTGGTTCTATGGGGAGTAAGTTGCCTTTGAACTGCTTTGTATTATCTTTATAATGTTATGTGGAGGAGATCCCGGGTTTCCGGTGATCTCCTGTCTTGTTTGTTTTTGCCGGATGTCGGGAGCATGTCGTTTATGCTGCACCTCTCGATTTAAGGTATGCACTGGATTTTACCATTATAAGAAAAGGAGGATTGTTATGAAAAGATACCAGATTATCTTCCTGATGTTTTTCTTTGTTTTTTGGCTTGGAGCCTGTAATTCATCATCAAGCCACAGCAGTTCGGCCAACAGTGAAAACACGGTAGCAAATAATGAACAGCCATCCCAGGACAACCAGGGACAGTTACCGGACCCGACAGTTGATCCGTTTTCAGCCAACGGGCTTACCATCATTGATCAGGTCTGCGTCGATGAGGACACCGGCTATCTGGCAGAAGATGTCAATGGTAAGCAATACCTGATACTGCAGGGTTCTCCTGCAAGCATTGGCTTTCAGGTGGGTTTTCTCATGCCAGAGGGTACGTATAAGATGACAAAAGAGTATGCATTTATGGTGTTGGAAGCCATGCTCGGTGTAAGCTATGAGGAGTCGCCACGGATCTATGAATTTCTCAAAGGCGAGATATTGACGCTGTGTAATTATGCAATCGAGAAAAACGCCATCCCCGGATATCTTTTGGAGGAAATGCAGGGGGTGGCCGCCGGAGCCTTGATGCGCGGCTATGATGTCGCTTTTGAAGATGTTCTTATCCTTAATCTTGGCTATGATGCCCTGTATTCGATTCTGTTCACCGGGACACTGCCAAGCATGTCCGGCTTGCAGCGGCTGCTCGGAGAGCTTCCGGGTATCCAGGAGTATGTCCGCATAGAAGACGCAAAGGTTTTCTTCCCGAATGCCGGTGAGTTGATGGGGTGTAATGAATTCGTGATCTCAGGTTCTAGCGCTGAAGAAGACAAGGTTTTTCACGGCAGGGACTTTATGTTTGTCACCGGCGGGATCTACGAAAACTATGCATGCATGTCGGTTTATCTGCCGGATGATGGCTATCCCTTTGTTGCCTCTTCCTGTCCGGGTTTCGTAGGTCAGACCACAAGCCTGAACAGCCAGGGTCTTTCCATGGGCATGGATGTGGTCTACGGGGCCTGCACGCGCAGTGATCCGGGGCTGGGCTGCCTGATGGTACTCAGAGATATTGTGCAGAATTGTTCTAACCTGGATGAGGCTGTTGAGAGGATGAAGAATAAGCAGGACAGGGGCGTTTCCTGGCTGTATATACTGGC
>JAFGIF010000156.1 GCA_016929755.1 Deltaproteobacteria bacterium
CGAATGGGAAAAGGCAAGGGGGCACCCGAAGAATGGGTTGCGGTGATAAAACCCGGCAGAATAATGTTTGAAATGGATGGAGTGACCTATGAACAGGCCAAGGAGGCATTTCGCCTTGCATCCCATAAACTGCCGCTTAAGACTCGCTTAAAACTGCGGGAGGGACTTGATGAAAGCTAGTCAATTGCGTGATAAATCTGCAGAAGAACTGGCTCAACTCAAAGAGAAGCTGGCAAAAGATGTTATGGAGAATCGGTTTAAGAATTCCATTGGGCAGCTCAAGGACAAGGCAGTGAATAGAAAGCTTCGTCGTGACATAGCCCGCATCAACACCATCATCAGAGAGAGGCAGTGATGGCAGACAAATCGAGAAAAGTAGAGTTGACCGGGGTTGTTTCCAGTGACAGGATGGATAAGACAGTTGTGGTAACTGTCGAGCGCTTGGAAAAGCATCCCGTTTTTAAGAAATATATTCGCAGGCGAAGATCGTTTAAGGCGCATGATGAAGTCAATGCCTGCAAAATAGGAGATAGAGTCCTGATACGTGAATGCAGACCTTTAAGTAAAGACAAGAGCTTTAGGGTTGTGAGGATTCTGGAGAGACAAGAATAGGTAGGGGCGGAGGCGAGCGATGATTCAACAACAGACAAGGCTCAAAGTTGCAGACAATTCTGGTGCCAAAGTTGTAATGTGTATCAAGGTTCTAGGCGGCACCAGACGCAGATACGCATCCTTGGGAGATATAATTGTGGTTACGGTCAAAGATGCCATACCCAATTCCAAGGTTAAGAAAGGCGAAGTGTGTCTGGCGGTGGTTGTGCGCACCAAGCGAACCTTTAAACGTAATGATGGATCCTGTATCAGATTTGATGATAATTCTGCTGTGATTCTGAATATGCAGAAGGAGCCGGTTGGAACTCGCATCTTCGGGCCGGTTGCCAGGGAATTGAGGGCCAAGAAGTTCATGAAGATTGTTTCCTTGGCTCCGGAAGTGTTATAGGGGAGATATGATGATATTACAGGCTCCCAAGTTTAAAAAGGGCGATACCGTGGTTATTCTGGCCGGAAAAAATAAAGGCAGACAGGGACAAATCCTGCGTATGCTTCCGGTTAAAAACCGTCTGGTGGTTGAACGGGTGAATATGATCAAACGACATCAGAAGCCAACCCAGGTCGGCCAGGGTGGTATTATTGAAAAAGAAGCCTCTATTCATATTTCAAATGTGGCTATCGTTTGCCCCAAGTGCAGCACTGGTGTCAAGATCGGCTACAAGTTTCATGATGACGGTAAGAAGGTAAGGGTGTGCAAACGCTGCGGCGAAGAGTTGGATACTTAAAAGGTAGGCAGAAGAACATGGCAAGATTGAAGGAATTTTACCACAAAGATGTCGTGCCGGGCTTGATGAAAGAGTTCAGCTATAAGAACATCCACCAGACTCCCAAACTTGTAAAGATCGTGGTGAATATGGGGCTTGGTGATGCAGTCCAGGATGTCAAAATAATTGACAAGGCCCGTGAAGAGGCCCGGTTGATAACCGGTCAAAACCCTGTGGTGACCAGGGCGCGCAAATCCATTGCTGCATTCAAACTCAGAGAAGGCATGCCGATTGGATGTGCAGTGACACTCAGAGGAAACAGAATGTATGAATTTATAGACAGGCTTATCAATGCTGTTCTGCCCCGGGTTAGAGATTTCAGGGGTGTTAATCCAAAAGGATTTGACGGACGCGGGAATTATACCCTGGGTATTCAAGAGCAATCGGTATTCCCCGAGATAGACTACGATCTTATCGATAAAGTTCGAGGGCTGAACATAACGGTAGTAACGACAGCCAAGACAGATGAAGAGGGCAGAAGTTTGTTGGCTGCCTTCGGAATGCCATTCAGGAGCTAGGTGGAGTAGTTATGGCAAAAAAATCTATGATAGCAAAAGCCGGAAGGATTCAGAAATATAAAGTCAGGCAGTACAACCGATGTTCAATATGTGGAAGGGTACGAGGATATTATCGTAAGTTTGGAGTCTGCAGAATATGTCTGAGAACATATGCGATGCGGGGCGAAATTCCTGGAGTGAAAAAATCCAGTTGGTAAAGGGGAAAGAGGATGGTAAATGATCCTATCGCAGATATGATCACGCGGATACGTAACGGTGCCATGGCATCGAAGGAATATGTGGATATACCTGCCTCAAAGATGAAACTATCCATTGCCGATATCTTTTTGCGCGAAGGATATATTAAGGGATATAGAGTTCTTGAAGATAGCAAACAGGGTATTTTGCGCATTACCCTGAAATACTTTAATTCTCGCCATGTAATGAGCGGAGTTGAGAGAGTTTCCAAGCCTGGCCGCAGGATTTACAAGAAGGTGTCCGAGATTCCCAAAGTTAGAAACGGGCTCGGTGTTATTATTTTAAGTACATCCAAGGGCCTTATGACAGATCACAAGGCCAGGAAAGAAAATATTGGCGGCGAACTGCTGATAAAGGTCTGGTGAGGAGCGAAAGAAATGTCTAGGGTTGGAAAGATGCCCATTGCTATTCCACAAGGGGTAAATATTACGATCGATAAGGATGAGATCAAGGTCAAAGGGCCTAAGGGAGTGCTGAGTCAGAAATTAGTAGGCAACCTTGAGGTCAAACAGGAAGAGAATACACTCGCGTTTCTTACCAAGGATGAAAGCCGGCAGACCGGGGCTTATCATGGCCTTATGCGTTCACTTGTCAATAATATGGTCGTCGGCGTTTCCCAAGGATTTGCCAAGCGACTGAAGATTATGGGAGTGGGGTACAAGGGAGAAGCCAAGGCTAACACAGTGATCCTGAATGTTGGATATTCGCACCCGGTGGAATTTCCTCTGCCCGATGGGATTGACGCATCTGTTTCAAAAGATGGCCTGATTGAAATAGTAGGTATTGACAAACAGGTCGTTGGGGATGTTGCGGCCCGTATACGGAAAGTACGACCACCTGATGCCTACAAAGGCAAAGGTATCCGCTATGAAAACGAAGTGGTCAAACTGAAACCAGGTAAGAGCGCGGCTAAGGCTTAAGTAAGGAGAAGATTTGTGTCAAAGATCACAGCTAGGCAAGCAAGACTAAAGAGAAAAGCTCGGATACGCAGACAGATCGAGGGCTCACCTGAACAGCCCCGTCTCAGTGTGTACCGGGGTAATAGAAATATTTACTGTCAGATCATTGATGACTTAAACGGTATAACGCTGGCCAGTGCCTCGAGCCGCAACCCTGAAATCAGCAATAAAGTAAAGGGATTCAGCGTTGATACGGCAAAAGAGGTGGGTAGCCTGCTGGCTCAGAACGCAAAGGCCAAAGGAATTGAGAAAGTTGTGTTTGATCGCAGTGGATACAAATATCATGGCAAGATCAAAGCCCTGGCTGATGCAGCAAGGGCCGGTGGTCTGAAGTTTTAAACGAGGAGATGTGCATTGGCTGAGAGAGAACGGTTCGATGACGGTGAACAGTTAATAGATAAAGTTGTCTTTATTAATCGTGTTGCCAAAGTGGTAAAGGGCGGCAAGCGTTTCCGTTTTTCCGCCCTGGTTGTCGTAGGTGACGGTAAAGGCAAGGTCGGTCATGGATTAGGCAAGGCCAAGGAAGTTGTGGTCAGTATCCGCAAAGGGGTTGACATAGCCAAGAAATCCATGGTTGAAGTGCCTGTTGTAAACGGAACGATCCCACATATTATAATCGGAAGATTCGGGGGAGGCAGAGTTGTTTTGAAGCCTGCAGCTCCCGGTACAGGGATTATTGCCGGCAATGCGGTTCGGGCTGTAATGGAGGCTGCGGGCATACATGATATTGTGGCAAAAACCATAGGATCCCGCAATCACAACAATGTTATTCGGGCCACATTCAATGCATTAGCAAATATTGAAACAAAGGAATTTGTAGAAACCAAACGTGGCATAACCCTTGATCAAACAAGCACAAAGTAAGAAGTGAGGTTGATTTTGGCTGGGCAGATAAAAATAACATTGGTACGGTCAGTAATCGGAAGCACAAAGACTCAGAAGGAAATTGTGCGTTCCCTGGGTCTCAAGCGAAGGGGTAGATCACGTACATTACCTGATAATCCCTCTACTCGCGGTTCAATCATGAAGATATCCCATCTTGTTGAATGGGAGGAGGTGGAAAATGCTTGATCTCTCCAACCTGCCTTTAACTCCCGGTGCGAAACGCAAAGCACGACGTGTCGGCAGGGGTAATGGTTCCGGTTGCGGCACTACCAGTGGCAGAGGAGCCAAGGGTCAGAATTCACGATCCGGCGGCGGAGTGCCTGCATGGTTTGAGGGCGGGCAGATGCCGATCTATCGAAGGCTTCCCAAGCGAGGCTTTAAAAACAGATTCCGCAAAGAATATTGCGTGATCAACATAGGCGATTTGAAGGATTTCGAATCAGGCAGTATTGTTGATCAGGAGGCATTGATAGCCAAGGGTAAGATAAAAGCAAAGGATGTCATGGTGAAGATTCTCGGAGATGGCGAGATCGATGTTGCGCTTACCGTGAAACTGAACATGGCATCAAAAACAGCCCGTGAAAAGCTTGCGAAAGCCGGAGGGGCATTTGAGGAAGTTTCGGGGAATAAAGAGTGAGTTCGACACTGGGAAATATTGGGAAGATACCTGAACTGCAAAAGCGTATTTTGTTTACGCTGTTCATGCTTTTTGTTTACAGGATAGGTATCCACATCCCCACCCCGGGGATCGATTCCACCATTATGGCCGAATGGTTTGATCAGCAGCGCGGAACCCTGTTGGGGATGTTTGATATGTTCGCCGGTGGAGGATTGCGGAGCCTTTCCATTTTTGCTCTGGGCATTATGCCCTATATCAGTGCCTCGATTATTGTACAGCTGTTGGGTATGGTGCTGCCCTCGTTCGAGCAACTGCAGAAAGAAGGGCAGGCCGGTCGCCACAAGCTTACCCAGTATACCCGCTATCTGACAGTTGTCTTGTGCATAATCCAGAGCTATTTCATGGCCTTCGGCGTCGAGCAGATGGCAGGCCCCGGCGGAGAGCCGGTAGTATTACATGCCGGATTGGGATTCAGACTTACCGCTATGATAACCATGACCACCGGCACCTGTTTTTTGATGTGGCTGGGTGAACAGATTACCGAAAGGGGTATCGGCAATGGTATTTCGCTGATTATATTTGCCGGAATCATTGCCAGGATGCCGATCGCTGTAGTTAATACCATGCGGCTTACCCGCACCGGCGAAATGTCTATTTTCCTGATGATTCTACTGGTGGTATTCATGCTGGCCGTGCTTGCCGGGATTGTCTATATGGAGACCTCGCAGCGCAGGGTGCCCATCCAGTATCCGAAGCAGGTCCGTGGGCGCAAAATATACGGTGGCCAGAGCACGCATTTACCGCTCAAGCTTAATACTTCGGGGGTTATTCCTCCCATCTTTGCATCATCCATTATCGTATTTCCGGCAACTGTTGCCCAATTTTTCCCGGATGTGGCCTTCATGAAGGCTGCCGCCAACGCTCTGGATCCCGGCAACCTGTTGTATAACCTCATTTATGTAACTGCCATTGTCTTTTTTACATACTTTTATACAGCGGTAGTTTTTAATCCGGTTGATGTTGCGGATAACCTGAAAAAACATGGTGGATATGTGCCCGGGATCAGGCCGGGGAAATCTACTTCTGAATATCTGGACAAGGTTCTATCACGTTTGACGTTTGTCGGGGCAGTCTATCTAAGTGTGGTATGTGTATTACCACAACTGCTCATATCACGGGCCAACGTACCCTTTTATTTCGGGGGAACATCCTTGCTTATTGTAATCGGCGTGTCTCTGGATACCATGAGCCAGATTGAATCTCACTTGATATCGCGCCAGTATGAGGGATTGATGAAGAAAGGGCGTATTCAGGGAAGGCGTTAGTAAATTTTCAACGAAGGGGAACTATTTATGAATATAATTTTAATCGGGCCACCTGGAGCAGGAAAAGGAACGCAAGCAAAAAGAATGATAGAAAGACTGGGCGTGCCCCAGATTTCGACCGGAGACATGTTCAGGGCAGCCGTGAAGGAAGGCACTCCAATGGGTCTTAAGGCAAAGGCCTGTATGGATAAGGGGGAACTGGTACCTGACGATGTGGTTATCGGGGTGGTTAATGAAAGATTACAAAAGCCGGACTGTAAGCCTGGTTTTATCCTGGATGGATTTCCCAGAACCCTTGATCAGGCCAAGGCCCTTGATGAATTGCTGGACAAGATGAGATCCAAGCTCGATCATGTTGTCGTGATCGAAGTGCCGGATAACAATCTTGTGGGCAGGCTGACCGGACGTCGTACATGCCGGGGGTGCGGTTACATGCACCACATTACGTTTGATCCTCCCAAGAAGGAAGGGATTTGCGACAAGTGCGGCAGTGAACTTTACCAGCGTGACGATGACCAGGAGGTGACCATTCGTGAACGATTGGCTACCTATCACAGCCAGACATCTCCTTTGATAGAGTATTATTCGAACAAGGGCATCGTACGCAAGATCGATGGAACAAAGAACATGCAGGAAGTGCAGGATGCTGTCAAGGCATCAATCGGCGCTTGATAAGGCTATGGCGAAGGATGTCATAGAAACAGAAGGAATAGTAATAGAGCCATTACCAAATGCTATGTTTCGGGTGGAGTTGAAAAACGGTCACCAGATCCTTGCGCATATATCGGGCAAGATGAGAATGCACTACATCCGTATTCTGCCCGGGGACAAGGTTCAGGTTGAGATATCACCGTATGACCTTAACAAGGGCAGAATAGTATATAGATCGAAGTGAGGATGGCGGAATCATGAAGGTACAGGCATCAGTAAAAAAACGTTGCAGAAATTGCAAAATTATCAAACGTAACGGCGTGATTCGGGTAATCTGTATAAATCCCCGACATAAACAGAGACAGGGCTAAGGAGGAAATACTTTGGCAAGAATTGCAGGGATAGACTTACCCAGGAACAAACGTATTGATATAGCTTTGACCTATATCTACGGAATAGGCAAAACCCGCGCATCTGAAATGCTGGCTGCACTCGATATAGATCCTGCCACGAAAAGTGATGATCTCAGTGAGAAAGATGTTGCCGGAATAAGGAATTACATAGATCAGAATATGACCGTGGAAGGCGATCTCAGGCGTGAGATAAATATGAATATCAGACGCTTGATGGATATTGCATCCTACCGAGGGTTGAGGCACCGTAAAGGTTTACCCCTTCGCGGTCAGCACACTCATAATAATTCCCGTACCAGAAAGGGACCCCGGCGGGTAGTTGTCGGGAGACGGAAATAAACCAGAGGAGTTACAGGTATGGCAAGACCGAAACAGCGAGGTGGGAAGAAGAAGGTAAAGAAACTTGTTCCTGAGGGAATAGTTCATATCCAGGCCACCTTCAACAATACCATTATCACTTTTACTGATTTGCAAGGCAATACCGTCGCATGGTCGACTGCAGGTTCCCAGGGGTTCAAGGGATCACGCAAGTCAACACCTTTTGCGGCGCAGATGGCAGCGCAGGAAGCTTGTAAAAAAGCACAAGATTGCGGTATGAAAAGCGCATTCGCATATCTTAAGGGGCCCGGAGGCGGACGAGAATCCGCATTGAGGGCAATCAATGCAAGCGGCATGAAGATAACCGGAATAAAGGACGTAACACCGATACCTCATAATGGCTGCAGGCCGCCAAAGAGGCGTCGGGTATAACATAAAGGAGGGATAACCTTGGCGAGACATACTGGGGCTGTTTGCAAAATTTGCCGCCGAGAAGGAACGAAGCTGTTTCTTAAGGGACAGAGATGTTTCACAGATAAGTGTTCAATAGAGCGGAGAAATTATCCTCCTGGAGAACATGGCCAGCGCAGAATTCGGACGAGCGAATACAGGATTCATTTGCGGGAAAAACAGAAGGTCAGATATATATATGGAGTTTCAGAATCGCAGTTTAAACGGTACTATGAAATAGCCAAGAGCAAAAGAGGGATGACAGGGGAACAATTGCTCTCCCTTTTGGAGCGAAGGCTGGACAATATCGTGTACAGGATGGGTTTTGCCAGATCACGGGCCGAATCCAGGCACTTGATTTCACATGGTCATTTCATGGTCAACGGACGCAAGACAGATATCCCTTCATTTCTAGTCAAGGCCGAAGATGTAATCGAAGTCAAAGACAAGAGCAAGAAACTTGAATCAATCAAGGAAGCCCTCGAGACTATGCAGCAGAGAGGCGGATTTGAATGGCTGGATGTGGATGCCACAGGCATGAAGGGTACTGTTAAGGTGCTGCCTGAGAGAAAAGACATGCCCATGGCAGTAGAAGAAACATTGATCGTCGAGTATTATTCGAAATAACGATAAGGCAAGGGTAGGGATGATAGAGAAAAATTGGAAAGATGTTATTAAACCAAGCAAGTTAGAAATTGTCGAGTCAACCCATACGGATACCTATGCGCGTTTCAATGCACAGCCTTTGGAAAGGGGTTTCGGGGTTACTATCGGAAATTCTCTCAGGAGAATCTTACTTTCTTCCATAAACGGGTCTGCCTGCATCGGGGTGAAGTTTGATGAATCTCTGGGCGTATTACACGAGTTTTCTAGCATTCCCGGTATTTATGAAGATGTGACCGACATCATTCTCAACCTGAAAAAGGTTGTTCTCAAGATGCATACCGATTCTCCCCAGATAGCAACGCTGGAAAAAAAGGGACCATGCAAAGTAACCGCAGGAGATATTAAAACCGGCGGACACATCGATGTGATCAATCCTGAGCAACATATTGCCACCATTGAATCAGATACGACGCTCAAGATGGAAATGCGGGTAGAATGGGGCCGAGGCTATGTTACCGCGGAAATCAACAAGGAAAAGATCGATACGGAAGGCTGGGTATCCATAGATGCTATTTTTTCGCCGGTACGCAGGGTTTCCTTTAATGTAACACCAACCATTGTCGGCCGCAGAACAGACTACGATAGGCTTTCGCTGGAGGTATGGACTACCGGGGTGGTCAAACCCGAGGATGCCCTGGCATATGCAGCCAAGATTCAGAAAGAGTACATGAACTGTTTTATAAACTTCCAGGAAGAAGAGCTCGACAGGGAAGCAGGCTCCGAGAAAGAGGATAATGAGCTCAACGAGAATCTATTCCGAACAGTGGACGAACTCGAACTGTCGGTCAGATCCGCCAACTGTCTGAAGAATGCAAACATGACCTATATTTACGAACTGGTGCAGAAGAGTGAGGCCGAACTGTTGAAGACCAAAAACTTCGGCCGCAAATCCCTGGAAGAGATCAAAGAAAAACTTGAGAAAATGGGTCTTCAGATCGGGATGAAGATAGATGATCTGCCGCCCCCTGAAGAGATTGAGACTCGCAGAAAGAAGATGGAAGAAGAGGAAAGCAAGTAATACAGGAGAGAAAAAATGTATCATCAGATATCCGGCAGAAAGCTCGGGCGGACAACCGATCACAAAGAGGCGATGATCAAGAATTTAGTGACATCGCTTATCCTTCATGAACGAATTACAACTACCGAAGCCAAGGCCAAAGAACTCAGGAGATATGCAGATAGAATTATCACTCTGGGCAAAAAAGGTGATCTGGCATCAATCAGGAGAGCAGCTCGATCGGTGAAATCCAAAGAAGCTCTGGGGAAGCTTTTCAAGGAACTCGGCCCCAGATTTCAGGGCCGCAATGGTGGCTATACCAGAATTTTACACTATCGCAGCAGAAAAGGCGATGGCGCACCCCTGGTGATTATGGAGTGGGTGGAAGCAATAAACGTGGAGAAACCTAAAAAAGAGGTCATTGATAATAAAGAATGAAGCCAAAGCAGTTACGTTATCTGACGTACGGTTCTCATACGCCCGGCGCAATGCGCTTGCTGATATCAGTTTTGAGGTTTACCGGGGTTCCTACTATGGCATAGTCGGGCCGAATGGATCAGGTAAAACCACTTTAGCCTACATTATTGCCCGAATTCTTGCACCGCAAAAAGGTCATGTCGATACACAAGGGCTCAAGGTGGGCCTTGTCCTTTCAAATCCCGAAAATCAGGTTGTATCCCTTTTGGTGGAAGAGGATATCGCCTTCGGCCCCGAGAATCTGGGGCTGGCAAGCGATCAGATCCGCCAACGCATTGAAGATGCTTTGAAGATCACCCGCAGTGAAAATCTGAGGCACTCCCTGACATCTGCGCTGTCGGGCGGGCAGTTGTCACAGATAGTTTTTTCCGGCCAGTTAGCCATGGATGTAGACATACTTGTGCTCGACGAGGGTACGGTCATGCTTGATCCGGCCAACAGGGCGTCTTTGCTGGATACTATTCGTTCTCTGAACAATAACTACGGCAAGACCATTATCCATATATCCCACAGGCTCGACGATCTTGAAACTGCCGATACCATCATGTGCATGAAGGAGGGCCGGGTTATACATACAGCAGTGGATGTTTTGGATTTAACTGATGATTTAATCACGGGAAATGTTGTGATCCCGGGGGTGGAACCGGGAGCGAAAATTCTTTATAAAAACTTCTTGAGACAGATGCAACTGGATAGTGACAATCTTGAGCGCTCAAGCAGAGAACTGGCCGGGCGCATGGTTGGATCAAACATTAATCGAACAGGAGAAAGGCGGTAATACGTGAAGACCACCTTTCTCCCAGGAATACTTGTATAACGGTTTTAGTAAATTTCTTCAATTTTCAGTGGGAATTTGGAGAGCGGCTCGCATTTATTTTCCTTGATGAGAATCGGATTTTCATAGCGGAAACCGATATCTTCGGCCGGACATGCATACTGCATGGCACAGATCAACAACTCGCCTGAGTGGTAGGTGTGGTCGGGATTGGTCCAGTAGGCAAACGGGCCGTCATTCATGCCAATGCGCCATTCATCACCCATCATGCCGATCCCATGTTCGAATCCCGGCACCATGTAGTCGGCGAATCCACGTTCTTCGGCAAAATCCATCATTTGTTCCGCCAGTGAAGATGGTGATACCCCGGATTTGTATGATTTTAATGTCAAACTTACGATATCGACAAAATTCTCTGCGTGCCAGCGCTGCCGCTCAGTCGCCTTGCCGATGAAATAATTATGTGAGTGATCTCCCAGGCCCAGTTTGAACATAGCGTGGATATCGACCATGAGGGGTTCGCCTTCTTTGAGCAATCTCCTGGATGCGGGCGTGCAGGCGCCGCCGGCCAGGCCGGTGCGGTAGCCGCTGGCGATCTCGTTGCCGCCGGTAAACGACCATTCCCATTCACTGCCGGACCTGCGCATGGCCAGCGCGGCAATGCCGGCGATTTCGGTTTCACTCATGCCTTTCCAACCGCCGTCCAGCAGGGCTTCTTTTAGTGCTTTATGCCCGACATCGACAATACGCGACGCCTCCCGGAAGCGATTGATGGTACCTTCGTCCTTGATCAGGGACAGACGGTCGATGATCTGGTGAGCATTGACCAGTTCAGCCTCAGACAAGGCTGCTTTGAAGGCTTCATACTCATAGTGGGTAAGATTGCCTTCCGGCAGGTAGTTGGACATCCCGTTTTCAATCCCGATGCGTCCTTTTGTGACACCCAAATCATCTTTGATAAATTCGGATATAAGGGTGATCTGATCCATGCCGCCCATCGGGGCATAGCCGAGCACGTGATCTTCATCGAGCCAGGAATCATCCGTTACCCTGGCTGCATCGATGACAAAGGTGAAAACAGTCGGATCTCCTGCGGCAGGTATCACCACGTAGCTGCGCCATGGACAGAAGGCATCACTGATCCAGGAAATGGTGCGCAGGCGTGAGCCGAGATAGACATCGATGTTTTCGGATGCCATTGCATCCTGAATCTGGGTGACGCGATTTTTAAAATCGATAAAATACGGGTCGTTTTGAGATGGTGTACTCATAACAAGCCTCCTTCAGTAGTTGGTGGGGATGGTTACCAGTACTTTGTTGATACGGTCTGCCAGCGATGCCAGTTTCAGGGCCTTGACCATATTGCCCTTAAGTTTGAGTTTGCCTGTCATCAGTGCTTTCTGCGCCTTGATCTTGCCCTGGGTAACCTGGGAAAAGATATCGTAGGAGCCGGTAATCCGAAACTCGGTCTTTGGCGGTTCGCCTGAATCCACACCAACTTCTGCGAACTGGCCGTTTACACACTTGAAATAGAGATACTTGTCTACCCCGTCCGGGCAGTTGGTGTAGTTATACGAAACCGATGTGGTGAGATAGTTCATCTTTTCAGGTGTGATCTCTGCCTTGAGTCGTTTCTCGGCCTCATCACGCCATTGAGGACTTAAGTACCCAACCTTTTCCGTCATTTTACACCTCCTAGCATTATTTTTTTAGCCTGGTGACAAGGCAATTTATTATCTCTGATCCGGTTCATTCCCATGTGATAATAAACCGTTGAGCACCAGCTGGACACCCTCTTCGAACATCTTGCGGGTGGATTTGCCTTCGGATTTGACATAGGTCTTGATGATGAACATCACGTAGATGGAAAAGAGGAATTCGGTTGCATGTCCGATATCGATTTTGCGGAAGCGTCCCTGGTCGATCCCTTTTTGAAGGATGTCCTTAAGCATGTTCATTGAGGCCTGGTTGATCTCGTTAAAACTGTCTTCCCGGGGGGAGAGGGGGAAGATGGCCGGGTCATTCATGAGGACTGTGCGCAGGTCATTGTCCTGCGCGAGATATTCGAAGGCCTTGGTGCACATGGTGACAAACATTGCTTCGACATCATGTTGTTGTGCAACATCTTCGGAAACCTTTGTCTGCCAGCGCAAAAGAGCATGAGCAGTTGTTTTTTCATACATGTCACGTTTGTTTTTGACATACAGGTAGAGATTGCCCTTGGTCATCCC
This sequence comes from Deltaproteobacteria bacterium, assembly GCA_016929755.1. Lineage (GTDB taxonomy): Bacteria > Desulfobacterota > Desulfomonilia > UBA1062 > UBA1062 > JAFGIF01. The sequence continues at coordinate 12,898 of JAFGIF010000156.1, forward strand.
GGCTTGTCGGGCGATATCTTCGACCGTGGCTTTTTTGTAGCCGAAACGGGCAAAGACTTTCAGTGATTCATCAAAGATCTGATTCAGTCTATCTGTTTTATCCATGCCTTAATGAACAAATGAACTTTATGTTCATTTGTTCATTAATAACAGGAATAGAGATGAAGTCAATACAAAATTTATCTTTTGTCAAAGCTCTTTAGAAATGTCCCCATGTTAAGCCGTGACCGGCTCAATGCCGGTGGATGAAAACCGGGCTGAATACATCGGCAGAACAATCGGGACGAAGCAAAAAGGGCTGCGCAGAAGCAGCGCAATATAACCAAGATTGGAGGAATTACGGCGAGTGAAGCAGCCGGCTCAGAAAAGCCGGCGGATGGAAATACTTATGCCGGTGCTGTCTCAGATGTCTTCAAACCGGTTGAGGTCGATATTTTTACGTACCTTGTCCGGGTCATAGATGCGGCCGTTCATGGCGATGTATACTCCAAGCGGCATAACCTGCACCGCGGCCACGGCAAGGCCGATGTTAAAATCGGCATCGGTGCCCTTGAACGAAGCCGGAGCCATGGCCCCGGTCAGCACGATGATCTTGCCCGGGATGCCTTTGAGCCTTCGGGCGGTCTCGATCATAGTGTCGGTGCCGTGGGTCACGATGATATGGCGATTCTGATCAGCCCCGATCTTTTCATAAATGAACTGGCGGTCATCGTCGGTGAGATCGAGGCTATCTTTGCGGAACAGCGATTCGTACTCATAGGCTACGGTCACCTGGGCCTGCTCGAGTATTTCAACCAGGTGTGATTTGCCCACCTGGTATTCGCTCTTGCGATCGAAATATACCTTGTCAATCGTTCCGCCCACGGTAAAGAATTTGATCTTCATTGTCATGATACCTCACTAATGAATAAAACGTAATTATGTTTCTCATACAATTGTTGAATGAAGATTTGCAAGGAGTTCAATACGGAATACATTGGAATGGCTAACGGATTTTACCCGAAAATGACCTTTTTTTTCGTCCTGGGGTTTGTTTAGAGAATCGACTCGGCGGATAAGTGATTCCAAACAAGTTATCTACCCTGCCAGAACAATGTCG
>JAFGIF010000157.1 GCA_016929755.1 Deltaproteobacteria bacterium
CATGGTTACTCTATTTTGCAACAATCAACATGTTTGTTTAAAGCCATCCGGCACGTATTGGAATCCCTGATTATTGCCTTGTTAAGGCTACTTTTTTAAAATAAACTTCTTTTTACAGAAACGCTTGAACCTAATCATACTGCCGAAAAGATAGCTTCAAAGAAAATTTTCGAATCAGTCCTCAGGTTCGAATTCGTCCTTGGAAGCTCCGCAAACAGGGCAGACCCAGTCATCGGGCAACTTTGCAAAAGGGGTTCCAGCAGGAATGTTGCCCTCGGAATCGCCCTTTTCAGGATCATAAATATAACCACAAACACTACAAACATACTTTTTCATCTTTGCATTCTCCTCCTGTTTTTCATCAGATTTCTTTTCCTCTGTGTAATCTCCCTTGTAGGTAGTTGCATTTTTTGGAGATTTACCCTTTTTCACCTGCTGATAGTAGGCATAGGTAAGCGGTGTGCCGGATTTCAGCACGTCCCCGCCGATAACTTCAGCGATAAAAACGGTATGGGTGGCTGCATCAACAGTCCTGATCACCCTGCCTTCCAAGTATGACAGAGCGTTCTCAATTACGATTGGGCAATTGATATGCCCTTGTTTACACGCAACCTGAGACAACTTCTCAACATCACGCCCGGATTTAAAACCGAACAACCCGATGAACGTCATGGGGGTAGACTGATCAAGGGTAGAGATAGTAAAAACCCCGCTCTTTTGAATGTACTCATGGGTAAGATTATTCTTGTTGATGCTGACTGCCACCAGGGGCGGATTTGCCGCAGCCTGAAATACCGAATTGGCAATCTGAGCGTTGGTTTTATCACCCAGAACCGAGGTTACAACGTATATACCATAGGAAATATCCCATAAGGCCTTCTGATCAAAAGTGTTACTCATCTTCGAATTCCTCTTTGAGTTTCTCAGCTATTTTCTGGCCTAAATTGTAACAGAGCACAAGACTGTCGTGATCCGGTACATACTTGACCTTGACAGGATCAGATACAAGTTCGACCTTCATTTCGACCAGGATATCATTGAGGTGAGCAGGCGACTCACCACTCCAGCCGTAAGAACCAAAGGCTGCTCCTACCAGATTTTTTGGTTTAAGGCCTTTGAGATACGTCAGGACATCCGCCATCGAAGGTAAAATATTGTTATTGAGGGTTGGGGAACCTGCAATCAGGGCTCCTGCATCCAAGAGTTCGTACACCACTTCGCTGCGATGATGGGCCCCCATTGACATTACCTTGGCCTTGGCTCCACCCCCCCGCAGGCCTTCCTCAATGGCTCGCGCCATCTTTTCGGTGCTGTGCCACATGGTGTCGTACAGGACAACTGCTTTGTTAGCCGGTTTCTGATTGGCCCATTGTTGATAAAATTCAAGGATCCTGCCCAAATCTTTGCGCCAGATCGGGCCATGATCCGGGGCTATGATCCGGATATCCAGGCCCGCATTTTTCACCTGCTCAAGCAGATTCAATACCAACGGTGAGTATGGCAGAAGAATGTTGGCATAGTATGTAGCAGCCTCATAATCGATTATACCATTATCGATTTCATCGGCAAATCTCTCAATTGATGCCAAATGCATCCCGAATGCATCCTGTGAGAATAACAGATTATCGTCCTCCAGGTAGGTAAACATACTGTCGGGCCAGTGAAGCATGCGGGTTTCCATGAAGGAAAGCTTCATGTTGCCTAAACTTACCTCGTCAGAGGTTTTTAAGGCAATGATCTCATCGCTGAAGTTGAAATGGTTCGCGAGGGCCTTTACACCCATGGTTGACGCATAGGTTTTTTCGGGCTTGAGTTCCTTGACCAACTCTGTAAAACACCCCGAATGATCCATTTCGGAATGATTGGAGATCATATAATCTATATCTTGAGGATCGATAAGAGATGAGATGCGAGAGAGAAGCTCGTCTTTAAAGGGAGCCTTGACTGTATCTATAAGGGTTATTTTATCTGCCAGAATCAGATATGCATTATAGCTACTGCCCCGCTTTGTGGTATAGCCGTGAAAATCGCGTATGGTCCAGTCAATGGCTCCAACCCAGTAAACATGTTCGCTCACTTTGACTGCCTTGTTAATCATTGCCACGATCCTTTCTCCTTTTACATTTTATCCTTTAGAGTGCATTGATTTTATCACTTAACAGTACAATATGTTTAATCTCCTCTTCAATAATCTTTTCAACCCTGTCCCTGCCAAGGGATTGGGGCACAATCTGCTTCAAGGAGTTATAAAAGACAATGGAATCTCTCTCAGCATCGATGGCTATCATAATAATATCTTTGACTGTCTCCCGCCCGCTTAAGGTCTGGCTGAGGTCTTTTTTGAGATTAAAAATCTTGCCCTGTGCCATGGATCTTAAATAGGCAGCTGCCGTACTGTCTGGATCAAAAGTGTGGGCAAACCCCTCGCTGCTGACCAAATGCTTGCGCATCGAGATAAACTCCTGTTCGTGCATGTCCTCCATTTCTGCCAGTCCTGAAAACAAACTTTTTATTTCGAGATCATCAAAGATCTCGGCAGCGATGCGATAGAATTTTGCCCCCTGCCGCTCGATTTCCAAAGCCATTTCAAAGACTTCGTCGGCATTAAATTTCAAAGCCATTTATATCCCTTATTTACTCAAAGGTCTGCTTTTGCCCAAGAAAAACCTCCGATAACTTACTGAACGCTGTATCCGCGCAGAAGTTATTCTTTTGCCGGGGCAGGAGGAGTAAAGACCCGCTGACCGAGTTCACTATCTATCATGAATAAACCGCTGCCGCTGTCACCGATAAGCTTCAACTTCTGCAGAATTCCATCGGCGCTGGACTCTTCTTCGACTTGTTCGTCTACAAACCACCGGAGAAAACTGATCGTAGCATGGTCTTTTTCCTTAATGGCAATATCCATCAAAGTGTTTATCAACTTTGTAACTTTCTGCTCGTGTTCATAGACATGTTCAAATACTGCCAGGGCCGAATCCCAGCCGGCAGGGGGACTGTCAATGGCTTCCAAAATGACCCTGCCTCCGCGTTCGATAATATACTTATAAAATTTATCGGCATGTGCCATCTCTTCCAGTGCCTGAACACGCATCCAGTCGGCAAATCCCTTAAGGTTAATCGAATTGAGATAGGCATTCATGGAAAGATAGAGATAGGCAGAATACAGTTCGGCATTGATCTGGCGGTTAATCGCAGAAAGCATTTTTTCTTTGATCATGTGTTTTCCTTTCTAGGCTTTCCACAGCCCATGCAGATTGCAGTACTCCCGTGCGGTTATCTGCTGGGCATCGATACAGAAAACGACCTCGGGCGCCTGTCCTGGTTTAAGAAACTGCCGGTACGCCTTTCCATCGGCGATTATTTCGATCCATTCGATGTAATGTTTTTCTTCCATGGGGTGAAGCACAGCGCCAACTGATACCTTGAAGCCATCGGAAACCTTTTCAATGACAGGAACGTGTTTTTCTTTAGCCGCATCAACCGTATTCTCTTTAAAAAGCTTCATCGGCTCTCCACAGCAGACCAGTTCTCCCTTGCCTTCGTGCAGAACCTCTACTATATTCCCACATACCTCACATTTATAAACTTGTAAACGCTCTGTCATCCTTCTTACCTCCTTGCTCTTATTTTATTGCTTTTAAGTTAATAGTAATGATTGCTACTCACGCTTCATCCTCAATTATCGCCGGATTTCCAACAACTAATAATCAAATTTATAATAGCCTTCTATCTGTAATAATCAATACCTCCCATTACCCATTCAGTAATAAATTATTTCATGATAAAATGCATCTTGCAATAATGACTTCCTTCATATTAATCTGCCATTCACACTTATTTATCGAGTCGGCAAAGCAGTATGGGTTGCAGGAAACATGGCAAAAGGTCCTCGCCGATAAGTTCCATATTATAACCGTAAGCCAAGAGAATAATTCCCATAATCTCTTTCATTTAAAGTTTTTTTATCAGACCTTTTCTTATCGATCATTTCAGATTATAATATGTAATATTTTCTTATACAGAAAAGCTTGACCACAGTAACAGACAGCGCAGCATCATGCAGTAGTTAGGTGTTTGTGAGGAGGAACATTTCAAGATTTAAAAAAAGGGCCTTCCCTGGCCTGTTGAACCGAGGAAAACTATAGCGATGAAGAAAAAAGTTTTATCATTGACCGGCATACTATTCATGGTGCTCATGGCATCTTTGCTATGGGCCGGGCAGGTAGTGACCGAAGAGCAGCGTTTATGGGCTCAGAATGCGCTGGCACAGGAAAAAGCTCTCGGGGTGGCTGCCGGCTCCAATACCGTGGCGGTGCTCTACTTTCACAATAAATCCGGCAAGTCCAGGCTGAACCCTCTGCAGAAAGGGCTGGCATTCATGCTCATGACAGACCTTTCCCGCCTGGAACAGATTCAACTTCTGGAGCGTGTCAAACTGCAGGCCCTGTTCGAAGAACTGGACCTGGGTGTTTCCGGCCTGGTTGATGCAGAGACGGCACCGCGGGTTGGGAAGCTGGCCGGTGCCCGCTATCTGGTAGGAGGCGACATCCTCGCAAGTGATCTGGCAGATCTGGGGATCAGATCCGATCTCCTGGATGTACCAGATGAAAGCCTACTGGGTCAGCCCTTGCGTGAAGGGGCTCTCAGCGAGTTGCTGGACCTGGAAAAGCAGATTCTGTTCGAGATAATCGCCCTGCTTGAAGTCGAGCTTTCTGCCCAGCAGAAACATGAACTTGAAAAGCCGCTCACTGCCAATATCAAAGCCCTATTCAACCTGTTCTATGCCATTGACAGCACTGACCGGGGCCAATACTACAGGGCCCAGGCATATTACCAGAAGGCACTACGTCAGGATCCTGAGCTTCGTCCGGCTCAGGAGGGCCTGGATGAGCTTCAAAGCCTGAATCTGGTGGGTTCCACTAATAGAAGCAAGGAAATGCTGAAGAGTTTGGAAGAAAAGACATCTCAAACCGACAGTGTGGTTGATGATGATACAAAACGCAGGTCAAAGGATCCGGGTGACCTGGGATTAGGGCAGATACGAGTTAACTGGTGACCATCAATAATGAGGGCGGATAGATGAGAGATAGTAAAGCATCACGGTCAGTCGGCGTCAGTCAGACAAGTAATTTTTCTATGATTCTGCTTTTAGCTCTAGGTTTATGCTTATGTGGGCTCTTTGGTTGCTCCGACAGCAGCTCGGATGCAGGCCCTGACACCGGGTCCATTACGTTTTCTCTGAAGGTGGCCGGTTCAACCATATCCGGCTCTGCCGCCACCAAACAGATTTCGGGGCCAGCCATCGACTGCGCCGAATACGGGATTGAAACGATCGAAGTCGAGGTTCTGGATGAAACCGGCGCATTGCTCGGAGGTGGTTCGTGGACCTGCAACCAACACGAAGGGCTCGTCTCCGGTGTCAAGTCCGGCACCAACCGCGCAATAGAGGTCCTGATGATGGATGCGGACGGCGCAGTCGTACTCGCCGGAAGGGAAGCGGGCATAACCGTAATCGCCGGACAGACGACCAATGCCGGCACAATTGCGGTTGAGCCGGTTTATAACATGGCCCCGGTTCTCGACGAAATCGGGCCCAGGCAGGTGAATGAGGGAGAAGCGATTGAAATTACACTGTCAGCCAGCGACCCGAACGAAGACAGCCTGACGTATTATGCAGCCAACCTGCCAAGCTATGATGGCATATATTACGATGACATGGTGTTGGACCCTGAAACACATATATTCACCTGGCAAACGCCTGCGGCTTTTAGCTCTGCCGGAAATTATAAGGTTCTTTTCATCGTAACCGATAACGGATCTCCCCCGATGAGTGATCATGAGGAAGTGACGATTACTGTTGATCATGAATCTGCACCTTATGTAAACCAGCCCCCGGTGTTAAACCCGATAGGATCAAGGCAGGTAGCTACAGGAGA
>JAFGIF010000158.1 GCA_016929755.1 Deltaproteobacteria bacterium
ATATAGATGCCTATTCCGAGAAGGAGAAGGGCATTGACAAGGGCTGTCAATACCTCGAAACGCCTGAGACCGAAAGAATAATCAAGATTTGGCTTTTTTTCGGATACCTTTTCACCAACGTATCCGAATGCAAGGGAGAGAACATCGGACAGATTGTGCGTGGCGTCAGATAACAGGGCCAGGCTGCCTGAGAGTATGCCGCCAAGATATTCTGCTATAGTAATAACGATATTGAAGAAAATAACAAAACTAAGACGTCCCTTATTTGAAGCTCCAATATTAAGAACGTGATGATTATGATCGTGGGACATGTTTTTTAAGATTTCCCCGGATGGTTTTTCCTTATTCATTGACATGTTCGAAACCCAGATCGAGCAAGGCTTTTACATGAACGTCGTTGAGTGTGTAGTATACGACCTTCCCGTATTTTCGCTGTTTTACCAATCGAAGGTGTGAAAGTATACGCAACTGATGTGAGATTGCAGAATGATTCATGCCCAAGAGTGCTGCGATATCGCATACACACATCTCTGAGATGCGCAGGGCCAGGAGTATTCTCAACCGGGTACCGTCTGCGAAGGCCTTGAAGAACTCTGCCAGATCATAAACAAAAGAATCATCGTGCGGCATTTGCTGTTTAACATTGTTGACCACATCTTTGTGAATAACTTTGCAAATATGATCGATTGAATTAGTGTTTTTCATTAAATATGAATATATGAGCATATGTTCATATTGTCAAGTTTTTATCTCATCTATTAAGTCACATTTTCTTGGTTTTTTTATTGTAGAATCAAATATGCTCACTTTGTTTTTAACGGGTCCTATTTTAGGGAATAATTATCTTTACACGAACTGGTGAAACGTATAGACACTTTTGGTTGACGTTCAAGGCTTACGGAAGTTGTATAGTTGAGACTGGCCGAATACATAGTTGAGCGCGATCAATCGAGTGACTAGACAGGAAATACTTGGTTTTGAAAAAAGAACATATTCTTACGTTCAGTTCATCATGTAAAAAAATGCTGGGAGTTGAAAGTTGACCGGAACATTTGTGAATACCGGAGCGGTGCTACTTGGCAGTGCGATCGGGATAAGCATGGGCTCGTATATTCCGGAGAGGATTAAAACCATTCTGATGCAGGCCCTCGGCCTGGCGGTAATCGTTGTTGGCCTCAAGATGGCAATTTCCGGCACGCAGCAGATTGCATATATCAGCTGCCTGTTGCTGGGCGCGTTAACCGGTGAAATATTGCGCATCGAACAGGGTGTTGAGGCCGTTGGACATTGGTTCAAGAAACGATTTAATTCCAATTCCGCAACATTTGTAGAAGGTTTTGTGACATCATCAGTGTTGTATTTGACCGGTGCCATGATGATCGTGGGATGCATTCAGGACGGTACTGTGGGAGATCACAGTACCTTGTTTATAAAATCGCTGCTTGACGGGGTTGCCTCAATTGCCCTGGCATCATCACTTGGAATCGGTGTTGCATTCTCAGCGCTTTCGGTTTTCATAGTACAGGGGTTTGTGACTTTACTCTCGGCCCAACTGGTGTTTCTTCAGGAACCGGCCGTACTTGAAGCAGTGACTGCCACTGGCGGTTTGATTATACTCGGAATCGGTTTCAATCTGCTGGGTTTCCAGCGCATCAGGGTAGGAAACTTCATTCCTGCCATTTTATACGCCATAATCTATCCATTACTTATGCACTAAAATAAACTTACCAAAGATGTTTATTCGAAGATCCGATCCTGGCAGATTTCATTGATTTATGGTACGGAAATACACGGATTCAAATCAATAACAAGGAAGAGCGCTATGAAGAGATTGTTCTGTAAACCCAATGATTGCCTGCTCTTGGTAATTGATATTCAGCAGAGGTTATACCAGGCTATGGAGGTAGCATTTAAGGATATCTTTATTAAAAACAGTTCTATCCTGATTGAAGTTGCCGCTGCCTGTAAGATCCCGATAATCGTTTCCGAACAGTATCCCAGAGGTTTGGGCAAGACAATCGATGAATTGGAAAAAGTCATTCCTCATAAAAAGAGAGAAGAAAAGCTTTACTTTAGCTGCTACCGGGAAGAACCAATTAAGGCCGGGATAGATTTGAGCGGTAAGAAAACCGTGATTGTGATCGGGATCGAAACACATGTGTGTGTGCTACAGACAGTTCTCGATCTGCTTGAAGCCGACTATAGAGTAGTTGTAGCTACTGATGCTGTCTGTTCCCGCAGGCAACATGACAGGCTTTCAGCCCTGAATGCCGCAGCTGATGCAGGGGCTGTACTATATCCAACGGAAACTATAGCCTTCATGCTCATGGAGAAGGCCGGAACCCCTCTATTTAAGCGACTTTCTCCCTTGTTTAAGTAATATTTATCCATGGCTTAATACATGTATTCAACATTAGAAGATTAATGTCTTGAAAGGATGAGACTTCTATGATAGAAGGCTCACCAAATCACACGTCCCATCCCAGGACAGGAGCTTGGTGTTCCCGATAAGGGAATTGCTTCTGCAGGGGCGGAGGATAACCAACAAGGAGGAAACATGTCAGTAGTAACAATGAAACAGCTTTTAGAGGCCGGAGTTCATTTTGGTCACCAGACACCCAGATGGAATCCAAGGATGAAGCCGTACATCTTCGGCGCCAGAAACGGCATTCATATTATCGATTTGCAGAAAACCGAGAAGCTCTTCACCCAGGCCTGCGAAATTGTCAAGGAAACAATAGCCAATGGTGGCAAAATACTTATGATTGGTACGAAGAAGCAGGCTCAGGATGCCATAGAAGAAGAATCCCAGAGAGCAGGGGCCTATTATGTCAATCACAGATGGCTGGGGGGAACACTTACCAACTTCGAGACCATCAAGAAGAGTGTCGAAAAGCTTAAATGGCTCGAAACAATCATCGATAACGGCACCATTGAGGACTACCCGAAAAAAGAACAGATCAGCATGAAGCGACATAAAATGAAACTGGATAAATCTCTGCATGGCATTAAGCATATGGATACCCTGCCGGATATCGTTTATGTTGTCGACCCGACACGTGAAGGCATTGCCGTGTTGGAATGCCGTAAACTGGGCATTACGACTGTCGGTATTGTGGATACGAATTGTAACCCGACCCTGATCGATTATGTTATTCCAGGAAATGATGATGCCATCCGTGCCATCAGATTGTTTACCTCAAAAATTGCCGATGCGGTAGTAGAAGGCAATGCTCTTTATCAGGAAAAGCTTCAGGCTAAGATAAAAGAGGAAGAAGCCGCAGCCGAACTTGAGGTTGTACAGGAAGATGTAGGAGGGACAGATCAGTATATCGGCCAGGATCTTGAAGATGAGATTGAAATAATTGTCAAAGATGAAGATGGGGTACTTGACACGAAGCCTGCCCCGGAAGTAGCAGAGGAATCAGTTCCTGAAGAACTGCAAGATGAAAAAAGTGAGGCAGATATTGAGGAACTTGAACAGGAAGAAGACCCTGATAAGGAAGATAAATAACCAACGTAGAACCCTTTGGAGGTGAAATGTGGCAATATCAGCAAATGATGTAAAGAAACTCAGAGATAAGACCGGTGTGGGCATGATGGACTGCAAAAAAGCCCTTGTCGAGTGTAGTGGTGATTTCGAAAAAGCGATTGGATACTTAAGAAAAAAAGGTATGGAAGTAGCAAATAAACGAGCAGGCAGACAAGCTTCGCAAGGTATTGTGGGTTCATATATCCATCTGGGCGGAAAAATCGGCGTTCTTCTGGAAGTGAATTGTGAAAGCGATTTCGTTGCCAAATCCGAAGACTTTCAGACTTTTGTTAAAGATATAGCCATGCATATTGCTGCAAGTAATCCGTTTTGTGTAAGCCGTGAAGAGGTGCCTGCAGATATGCTTGAAAAAGAAAAGGAAATATTGAAAGAACAGGCATTAAAATCAGGAAAGCCCGAGAAAGTGATCGATAAAATTGTAGAGGGAAGGACCGCGAAGTTTTTTGCCGAAAACTGTCTCTTGGAACAGCCATTTGTTAAAAATCCGGATCAAACCATCACACAGCTTCTTGATGATCTAATGGGTAAGACAGGAGAGAAATGTGTAATCCAGCGTTTTGTACGATATCAGTTGGGAGAAGAAATCTAATTCGTGACATTACGGTATAAACGCATACTTCTCAAATTAAGCGGTGAGGTTCTGGCCGGTCAAAAGGGTTACGGCATTGATCCTGCGGCCCTCGCTTCGCTGGCCCTGAGCGTCAGGGATACATGTCTGGCCGGTTCACAAGTTGGATTGGTCATAGGCGGGGGAAATATTCAACGTGGAACCGACGCAAAAATAACCGGGGACAGGGTGAATGCAGACTACATGGGAATGCTGGCAACTCTGATCAATGCCCTCGCCTTGAAAGACGCCCTGAAAGAGCTCGATATAGAAGGCTGTGTCATGAGTGGTCTTGATGTGCCAAAAATCGCAGAGACCTTCGTCAGGGAAAGCGCCCTGGAACATTTGGAGAATGGACGCGTGGTGATTTTTGCAGGAGGTACCGGATCCCCTTTTTTTACAACTGACACGGCAGCTGCCTTGCGGGCACTGGAAATAGGGGCCGAGGTGTTGATAAAGGCCACCAAGGTTAATGGCGTGTATGATAAAGATCCTGTGAAGTTCAGCGATGCCAAATTTCTTGGCGAGATCGACTATGATGAGGTATTACGATTGAATATCAAGGTCATGGATTCTACGGCAATCAGCCTTTGTAGAGAAAACAACCTTGAGATTCGTGTTATTAATATTAATGATCCACAGAATTTACAAAATATCTTACACGGACACAACGTTGGATCAACTGTTAGAGCGAGGAGGCGAGCATAATGGTCACTGAAGTCTTAAATGAGCTTAAGCAGAATATGGAGAATACCGTTTCAGCACTGAGACAGTCCCTGGTAAAACTCAGAACAGGAAGAGCTTCAATTGGGATCATGGATGGCATCATGGTCGACTATTATGGTAACGCCACACCTTTGAACCAGCTCGCAACATTGGCTGTCCCTGAGCCACGGCTTATCACCATGCAACCTTGGGATAAAGGGGCGCTCGCCAGTATTGAAAAGGCAATCCTGAAATCGGAACTGGGTTTGACACCGAATAATGATGGCAAGATCATTCGCGTCCCGATACCGCCCCTGAATGAAGAACGGCGCAGGGATCTAGTCAGGCATATAAAAAAGGTTTCCGAAGAGTATAAAATTGAAATTCGCAAACATCGCAGAGATGCCATCGCGATTCTGAAAGATCTGGAAAAAGAAAAAGAGATCAATCAGGATGAGTTGAAGCGGGCTCAGGATCTGGTGCAGAAGAGTACTGATCAGTTTATCAGCAATATTGATGTGTTGATTTCACAAAAGGAACATGAGATTATGGAAATATAGTGCCATGTCGTAAAGTTACGACTTTTGCACGCATGGCGATCTTTTTTTGTTATGAAGATGGTGTAATAAACAGCATAAGACCTTGCAACCAAGAAACATTTCAGGGAGGATATTGTGACGGCCCGGTTCATGATGTATTTTAAGCCCCCAATCTTGAATGAACTCCGTGTTCTTTCGCGTATATTGAATATTGCCATGGTTGATTTTGTGGATGCAGCCCTGCGGGCATATATTTTTGCCAGGGAACACAAGATGGGGGCATCAATTCCTAAACGCGACAAGAAACGCTATGTCGGCCCACGTAACGATACGACTGAGAAACGAATTCGTTATGTTATGCGCTTGGACAAAGATGTTATTGAAAGAGTCAGGGATGCCGCCTATTTTGATTCGCGCCGGTTCAGCCAGGTCTGTGACGATGCCCTGGCAGGATTTATCAGATTTACCAAAAAAGCAAAGAGCTTAGACAACGTGTGGCTTTCACGCTCCGATGTAGAGGCGGTAAGGGGCAGAAAGAGTAGTGAGTCTGTGCAGCAGATAGTTGATTTACTACAAAAGTTTAAATCGGCTGAAAAGAACGCTCAAATTTTAGGTAGCAAGCCCAAAAGAAAAAACAACCGGGACAGTAAGAAACCAACGGCCGCCAAAAAAGCTTATCGAGTGTAAAATGTTATGACATAGTGATGCCGAATCTACTACCTACTAGAACACCGTTGAAACGGGATATGCGGCAATGGTTTACAGCCGGTGCCATCAGCACTGCAGCATGCCTTTTCCTGTATACCCTGTATGGTATTATTTTTGTGCATTTCCATGCCAATTCAATTGGTAATCAAATGAAGTTGTTTGAGTATCATGGAATGTTTCCACTCATACGACCCAATGATCCATACCTTATTTCTTTACCGGCCCAGTTTGGCAGTGCGCTGTTTTTCGGGTTTTCCCTGGGATCGTTGGTCTCCATGGTAGGAATTTTCATCTCGATCTGGTTCTGGGTGCGCAGGACACTATCCTGGATTGATATATTCTGGTTTATATTGTTTGCATTTTTTGCAGCCTACTATAGCTTAAGCCTAGAGCATCCAATAATTTCAACAGCTTTCGGTTTGCTGTCTCCTTTTGTGTTTTTTATCCCCTGGATATTATGTATGAACAGAAGCCGGGGGCGCCGGTTCTCCTATAAGAGATGGCTTGTATTTATTATTGTGCTTGTGTTACCCGTGTTGCTTATCCGACCTGCCTCTTTTGAATATATACGGGATACAATGCTGGAAATCCCTGTTTTACGTTCATTGTCTACATTTTATTATGAGCATACCCTGCTCGCAGCAGATGTAATCAAGCCTGCAGCGTACAAGACACAAAAGGCCATTGCCGTATCAAGTGACGTTAATAAAATTCTCGACAGGCCGCACGGTACGTTGTGGATTATAAGCGATGAACCCTGTTCGATCGCAGGAACTTCCTTGGTCATCAGCAGCATTTCCCAGAAGTGTGATAGTTTTTACGTACCGGCCAGTCCTGTATTAGACGATTCCAGGCAGATTATACAAAAAGCCAGCAGCAAGATTGACTACAACAGATTAATGCGAGCAGGAATTCGCAATTCTCTTCTGATCGGATTGCCATGCCTCGCTCTATTTTTTATTATGTGGATTGCTCTGGGATTATCTCTTGTTTCAAATCGCATGCTCTCTCTTGCTGTTATTTTGGGAATGGTTTATCTGATTTGCTTTATGCCCGGCATATTCGGGGCATTTTGGGAGTATGAACTGAAAAAAAAACCTGATAAAATTCATGAATATATTCTGTCCGGGCATGAGACCAAACGTTATCTGGTACTTGTACACTATCCTGAGAGCCTGAGTACAAAAGAACTGATTTGGTATTGCCAGGATCCTAGTGCCAGGATACGACTACGAGCACTGATCGAAATAGGTGAGCGACGAGACAGGGCATTTCTGGGAGCTTTGTCTCAAGCTCTTAACGATCCTCAGCTTAATGTCAGGACAAAGGCTTGTTGGGCGCTGGGTAACAACCGTGGGCTTGTATCGAACCGACTGTTACAGAACGTGTTAGAGAATGATCCTTCGTGGTATGTAAGAGATTATGCCTACCGCGCAATAGGTCGAATCAGGCCAATCAACAAGGTGGTCGTTGAATAAAGTACAATATCAGGATAAGTCCAGATAAAAGGGTAAGGCTAAATGCCGGAGATGGTTCGCATCTCCGGCATTTAAAATTGTTTATACAATTAGGGCATCATTAGGTCCTGGATGCGCACCATGAATGAACCGAGATTGCCGCTGTACTCAGGGGGACCCTCCAGACTGATATCGAGGTCGCGCATTGCCTGAATGGTTTCTTTGCCTTCGGCCATGACCTTGTAGGCGCTGTCAAGGCCGTTGAATTTCATATGGACAAAGGGCGCTTTCCTTTTATATATGCCATGCCCTGACTTGGTTTTACCACCCTTTACTCTCATATAGGCTGCGGGTCCTTCTGGTTGGACGGACATTTGATAAATTCTGTCCGGCTGGTTTTTTGTCCAGACCTGCATATCTTCATCACCACCCTTGTTGAGCTGGCTAAGAGCATTGGTTACCATATACATCAAAAGCCTGACTTTCAATTCGCGCTTTTTGGGATCCTTGGGCTGGGCATTAGGTTGAAGCATGGTCAGCCCGATAAAGAGGGGGACCAGCCTGAGCAGCAAGGGAATGCGCCACAATCCTTTCAGAGTGGGAAATCCTTTTGGTTTACCCCCGGTGAACAGAGCATTCATATCCTGAATGTTCTTGAAAATAATGGCTATTTCAGGATTAGGATGCAAGCCCTGGATTACATCGAGATTGCCCTGTTTGAATTCGAGGTATGCCCCGTTTTCCGAACCGTGTGATCCAAACTGAATCACCCCGTCAAACTTCAACAACAGTTTTTTGATCGGAGTTTCATCAGCCAGGTAGAGCACCTTGAACAATGGAAGAACAGACCGCAAAATTATCCGGTTAGTTAACATGTCCCTGTCAGCCATCGTCTTCCTCCTTTAAGTCTCGTCTTCCCAGTCTTCGTCTTCCTCGATCTCCATTTTCATCAGTTCACTTACCGTCTCCACAATGCCGTCCGCATCGAACTTGTAGTAGTGATAGAGATCTTCAGGATAACCGACAATGGAATATGCATCCGGAACGCCGAGTTTTTTGAAGGCACACGCTTTGCCGGCTTCTACAATCACATCAGCCACGGCAGAACCCATGCCACCGTAGATGTTATGATCTTCAACGGTGATGATCCGCCTGGTATCCATAACGGCTTTGAGGATAGCTTCTTTGTCAATAGGTTTGATCGTATGCATATCAATTACCCGAGCACTCAAACCCTGCTGCTGGAGTACGTCAGCAGCCTGCATACAATGCTTCACGCCAACGCCGCACCCGATCAGGGTCACATCGGAACCATCACGCATTGTAACTGCTTTGCCGATCTCAAAACCATAATCCTGGGTAGTATGTACCGTCGGCTCGAAACCACGACCGATTCGAATATAAACCGGTCCCGGCCATTCCATGGCGGCTGCCACCGCATTGCCGGTTTCAATTCCGTCTGCCGGTACAATTACGATCATATTGGCAAACGAGCGCATAACAGCGATATCTTCGGTGCAGTGATGTGTAGATCCGGCCTGCCCAAATGAAAGACCGGCATGTGATGAGATGATTTTAACATTGAGGTTCTGATAACAGATGTCTGTGCGAACCTGTTCGGCGCTTCTGAGCGCTGTAAATACTGCAAAAGTCGATACTACCGGAGTGAATCCGGCCATTGCCAGACCGGCGGCCATACCGAACATGGTATTTTCCGCTATGCCGACATTAATGAAACGGTCAGGAAATTTCTTACCAAATCTCCCGATCTTGGTTGATCCTGCAAGGTCGGCAGTCAATGCTATGATCTCAGGATATTTATCTCCCAGCTGGGAAAGGACTTCTCCATATATTTCCGCCTGTGTCAGCTGGTCGCCATCTGCAACTGTCCAGGTCATTCCTTCAGCCATGATTGCCTCCTCCTTACTTTATTTTCGAATAGTACTTGTCGATGCACTCAAAGGCCTGGTCTCTTTTATCGGAATCAAGCCCACCATAGTGCCAGGTAGGATCATCCTCCATAAAGTCGACACATTTGCCCTTGATGGTGTCGCAAATGATCATTGTCGGTTTTGTTCTGCTCTTGAGGGCCTTTTCAATAGCCTCGCCAATTTTAGCCATATCATGACCATCGATGCTCATGACATTCCAGCCAAAGGCCACGAATTTATCTGCAAGTGGCTCCAACTGCGATATTTCCTCGGTGGGCCCATCAATCATGTTTTTATTGCGGTCGACAAATCCGATCAGGTTGTTGAGTTTGTTCCGGGCTGCTATAATTGCTGCCTCCCAGTTGCTTCCCTCGCACAGTTCGCCATCACCCACCATGACGCAGGTTTTCCATTTTTTGCCCTTCAATTTTGCCCCTTTGGCCAGTCCTGTGGCAATTGCGAGGCCATGACCAAGAGAACCGGTGGATGCATCACAGCCGGGAACCTTCAATGAATCCAGGTGCATTCCGAACGGAGAACCGGTCTTGTTGAAGTTTTTCAGCAGTGATGTATCGAAATAGCCCTTGTCTCCCAGGATAGCTGCCCATCCGAGGCCGCCATGTCCCTTGCTGAGAATGAAACGATCACGATCCTCCCAGTCCGGTTTACTGGGGTCAATCTTGAGGTACTTGTAATACAATGCCACCAGAACATCAGTCTGGGAAAGAGATCCACCGACATGACCGCCACCAGCGGTGAAGGTGATATCTACAATCTTTTTCCTGATTTCTTGCGCCTTGCTGTTCAACATCTTGATTTCATCCTTACTCAACGGCATACATTATCCCTCCTTCCATTATGATTTAACCTTTATTAAAAAAAAAGGTTAAGTTTTCTTTTTTACACCAAATATCCTTTTACAGATAGTAACAGTTTCGTTAATAATATATTCCTGATCCTGAGAACTCTCAAGAAAAGTTTTCTGCCTCAGTTTTAAAAAAAGAGATACTTGCGAAAAAGCAAACATCATCAGGTGATTATCAAGAAAGTAGATGGACATATCAAGATCAATATTTTTATCTATATAACCATCATCAATTCCTTTTTTGATGAGGTATTTGAAAAATTCATGCCCTATCTGTTCGATTACATCGGCATATCTTTCGGCAAAGCTGTCCATGCCGGATGATATGAGAGCCAGGTAGAGATGAGAATAATATATCTCTGATTCGCCGAAGGTGATAACGAAATTGAATAACTGTCGAATTTTCTCAAATGGATCATGGGTTTCATCTTTCGCTATGCTGGAAAAGCGTTCACGCAACAGTAGAATTCCGTTATTAACGGTTTCAGAAAAGAGATCTTCCTTGTCTTTGAAGTATTTATACATAGCTCCAATGGAAACACCGGCTTTGGAGGCAATGGTGTTGATATTTGCCTTGTGAAATCCGTTTAAAGCGAATTCTTTGGCGGCCACATCAAGAATTTTCTGTTGTTTTTCAACCGGGATGCGGGCAAATGTCTGCCGGGGCATATGTTCTCCTTTTTTGATAGCGAGCGACTGCTCACTCACTACAAGATGCAGTGGGTGTTGTCAAGATGAATGTTGGTATATTGATTTCATAACCGGCGAGATTTAGGCTCGGCAAATCACTGGTTAAACATTGAAAAAGTGAAATTAAAGATCGGTTGTGGATTCAATTTTGGGTGGCATCCGTTTCAAAGGTGATAATCAGGGCATTGCATCGCCCAGAGTGTTGTTTTAAATTTTTCATGACAGATCATTTTGAAAAAATATTTGCAGCCGATTTTTTACAGCAGGCCGTGGTCAGTGAGAACATCTCTGGCGGTGGTGAACCTGAAGTCGTCAATAAGGCGAGAAAATCTAGAACGTGTCCGAGAAAGCCCGGTATACGTACGGAATCTCGAAAACCACGGGATAGTATCAACCCTTGGATTATGCGGATTAAATTCCCACGGATGAATATAAAAGATGAAAGGGGTCCTTTCATATTCCAGCAGAGTTATACCCAACTTCACCATGGGATAGGGAAGGAGACGAAAATATCCACCACCGGCAAACGGAAGGTTTAGCGGGCCGACCTTGATGGTAGAAAGCGGAAATTCTACCAGCCCATACTCGTCATGTTTATAGGGAACGCGTGGTGCATCTGGAATTCCATAGGTATCATGCACGATCGGGAAAATACTCGAATCGTATTCAAACCCGAGTTCAGAGAGAATTTCTAAGGCCCACATGGTTCTGGTGGTTATCGAGTAGGTAGGAGCCCTGTATCCTATTATTTTTTCACCAATAATATCTTCAAGAATACTTTTTGCCGTAGATACATCGTTTTTAAATTCCTGCGCTGACTGCTGAAAAATTACCTGATGCACATGGCCATGGCAGCCAATCTCATGACCCAGTGCATGAATACGCCGAATAAGATCCTTGTGGCGCTGAGCAATCCATCCCAGGCAGAAGAAGGTGGCGGCAATTCCCTTCCCGGAAAGTATTTCCAGAATCATATCAGTGTTGTGTTCTACCTCTGATGGAAATTTATCCCAGTCATCTCGGCATATTGTCGTTGTAAGGGCATGGATTTGGCAGAACTCTTCGAGATCAATGGTTAGGGCATGCCTCATTGAATGATAATATAGTATTTTTCTGGGTTCTTATGCAAGCTGGGTCTTTTATTTGTAAACAAAAGGATTAATATAGTAGTGCATATATTTTTTGGATAAAGAATTCTGCAAGTGGTGATTACTTTAAAAAGTGATGTGCTGGAAAGATCGATTTTGTAATAAATGCGGCATCCAAAACGGCAAAAACATGAGCATTGAAAATGGCTTCGGATTTTATTTCCCGGAATGTTCAAGAGAATATTTATTGTCGCTAAATTGCAACCAATCATATCTCGATTGTCCATATAATCGGTCAATGAAATATTATTATCATGATATTGGATGGTTATAATGATTGAATATTCATTCAAAATAGTGTAAATAAAATAAATACATCATAGATTAGGGGGTATTCATGGAATTTTCTGAAAAAACAATAGCCGGTATCTTTCATAACAGGACTGAAACATATCAATTTGAACCCTTCGTACGCTACAAAAAAGAAGGAAAATTCAAGAATCTGAGTTGGAAAGAATTGCAGCACAATGTAATCAATCTTGGGCTGGGTCTGATCTCTTTAGGAGTCAAACCAGGTGAGATCGTTGCCATATTCTCAGAAAACTGTTGGCAATGGATAGCCTCAGATTTGGCGGTATTGTCTATTGGTGCAGCGGATGCACCGATTTATGCTACCAATTCAGGGGAAGAGGCGGCCTATATCATCAATGATTCGGGTGCCAAAATCGTATTTGTTTCTGACCAGGAACATCTGGATCGAGTTTTAAGCGTAAAATCGAAAATAAAAGGGGTAAAGAAAATAATTGCCTTTGAATCTGTTAATACTACTGACAAGCGCGTTTTACAGCTTGGGGAAGCAATGGGTTTGGGTGAGAACTATAAAGATCAGGATGCATGGACAGAGCGTCTGGATGCCCTCGCACCCGATGACCTGGCAACTCTCATTTATACCTCAGGAACTACCGGGCCTCCCAAGGGAGTGATGCTTACACATAAAAATATTGTATCCAATGTTTTTCAGTGCGCAGCAACTCATACCTTGAGCCATGAACAGGAGTCTCTCAATATTTTACCGTGGAGCCATTCATTTGGCAGGACTGTAGGATTGTATCTTATGATGCATATCGGCTGTATCATATCACTTGCAGAAAGTTTTGCTACGGTTATGGAGAACTTGCAGGAACTTCAGCCAAATCTGATGGTCAGTGTTCCCAGGTTGTTTGAAAAGATCTATGCCGGCGTATTTGCCCAAGTTGAAAAAAGCTCGCCCGTTAAACAGAAAATGTTTTACTGGTCGCGTGATGTGGCCCAGAGAGCCGTTGATTATATTGTAGAGCGCAAAGAGATGCCGCTTACCCTGAGACTGCAGTATTCTATAGCTGAGAAACTGGTTTTCTCCAAACTCAGAACCGCCCTGGGGTTGAATAAGATTCATGTGTTTATTAATGGCGGTGGCCCGCTTTCAGTGGAAATTGATCGCTACTTCAATGGAATCGGAGTGCCGCTGCATAACGGTTATGGATTAACCGAGACTACGCCTGTCACGCATACCAATACATTTGAGACCCATGTCTTTGGTTCTGTCGGGCCGGCGGTTCCAGGGACCGAGGTGAAGATGGCCGATGATGGCGAGGTTCTGATCAAAGGTCCCCAGGTAATGAAAGGCTATTTTAATCTGCCGCAAGAAACCAAGGCCACTTTTACTGATGACGGCTGGTTCATGACCGGCGATATAGGTCGTGTTGACGAAAAGGGATGTCTTCATATTACCGACAGAAAGAAAGATATAATAATCACCGCCGGTGGTAAAAACATCGCCCCCCAGAATATTGAAAATACCCTGACCGCGGAATTGCTGATCGAACAGGCCGTTGTTATCGGTGAAGGCAGAAAATATTTAAGTGCCTTGATTGTCCCCAATTTTGCAGAATTATCAACCTATGCCAAGGAGCACGGCATATCGTTTGACAGCCATGAAGC